>CAJXME010000259.1 GCA_913056245.1 uncultured Alphaproteobacteria bacterium
GGTGGCGACGAATTCATTGCGTCCCAATTGCTGGAGTCCGTGCATATTGCGGAAACCCGCAATCGCGACTTGTCCCGCGCGCACCGCCGCCAGACCACCATATTGAAGCATCACTTCGCCTTTGGGGGTGATGGTGATGGCGTTGATCAATTCCCGGCCGCCGTTTGGCTGAGCGATGGCCATTGGCACGGTGATGGGTGAACCATCGGTGGCGAGCAAAAGCCGCCCCGAATTGGTGGCAATCTGGCTGTTGTCGTTGATGGTCATGCTGCCGTCACGGGTAAAGCGAAGATCACTGCCATTTGGGTCAGCGGTGACAAACATCCCATAACCAGAAACCCCAAGATCAAGCGTCATATTGGTGTTTTTCATCGCCCCTTGAGCAAAGTTTAAGCGAACGCCATTTTGGCGCGTGCCCATGCCTGTCGTCGAGCGCTTCACCTGATCCGCCATGGTGGCGTAAACATCTTCAAAGGCAACCGAACTGCGCTTGAACCCGGAACTGTTGCCATTGGCAATATTATTGGATACAGCGGCAATTTCTTTATTGGCGGCCATCATGCCTGTGCGGATGATCGGAAGCATGGCTTTGTCCTTTGTTTAACTCAATTCAGAGAGATTTTATTCAAAAACCATGCCATGCTGATGAGCCGGTCTGAAAAAAGCGACGCCTATTCGCCTCTATGATTTGGTCTCAATGAAGAGTTGTAATTTCAACGAATCATGGCATTATAAATCTTTGTTTTTGTGATTTATGGTTCTTGTTATGAGCAATCCACCAAATGCACTTGTGGTGGTTCCGTCCAGTAATCTGCCAGCTGTACATCGGAATAAAAACGACAACCCCCTGAATTTGGTTTCAGAAGCGGTTAAGTTTTCGAGCAAGGAAGAAATGCGCAATCGCCTGCCCGATATCTTAGGCCGGGTCTTGGCGCGCATTTGGATTGATTCCGAATTTCATGAGGATTTTTCGCGTGATCCGCAAGGCACTTTGCTGGTGCATGGCGTTGAATTGCCCGACAATATGTTCATTGAGTTTCAAAAGCCTGAGAGCGATCGGCCGCGCATCATGGTCTATGAACAAAAACCCAATTCAAAGTTCAAAATGCGCGTCTTTTATTTGCAATTGGTAATGATGGCGGGCAAGTGATGATGACGGGTAAGTTCAACAGAACATGGATCGCGAGTATGCTAATGGGCGCTGTTATGGCAAGCCCTATGGCCATGGCCGAAAGCCATAGCGGCAATACCGATGATATTGCCACCAGCGATAAAACCTTTCAGGAAGCCGTGAAAGCGGTGAAAGAAAAAAACTACGCCCATGCGTATTCGCTGTTTGAATTGCAAGCGCAGGCCGCGCAACATGACGCGCAATTTAATCTTGCGCTTTTGCTCAAATCTGGACGCGGCACGCCGCAACATTACCCCGATGCCTTGATGTGGTCTTGGCTGTCATATCTCGGCGGGATTGAAAAAAGCAAAATGCTGGCCGATGAGGTGATCGAATATCTGACGCCTGACATGGTCAACGCGGTGCGGGAAAAGATTGCGGTGCGGCTCCGCCAGCGCATTGATAATGGCGACAAAGACGCGGTGATGCAATTTGCCCGCTATCATTTGGAAATCGCGGAAGAACCGGATTATCAACAGGCTTATTTCTGGTATTCGATTGCCGCGGCTATTGGCCTTGATGGCAGTATGCAAGCGCGTGATGAGGCGGCGGAAAATCTTGACGCCGAATTGGTGATCGCCACGCAAGAAGAAGCCAGATCAACATTTTATGGTTTGTCTTTTGGCAAATAAACAGGGTGAGGAGAGCATCCCATGAAAGTGAAAGTTCATTGGATTATTGACGGTGTGGCCGAATTAGAGGTCGATACACCAGAAGACGCGGAAGCCAAAGTTGAAGAACATCTCAAAGAAGTGATGGCGTCTTCACCTGTTTTGATCGAAACCCTTGGCGCACGAGCCATCCAAGGCAAAGCCTTTTTGCCAGGCTCGGAAGATGATCCGGATGCGTCTTAAGGTTCGGCCTTATTTATTTTGCCTAGCGCTGGGCGCGATGACGCTAATGGTAATGCCTGCGCAAAGTTTTGCGGCGGGCAAGACTTACAATTCCAAAGGCAATCAAGAAAACCTTCGCAATATGTTTGAAACTTGCCGGCTGAAAAAGGCCGAACG
Source organism: uncultured Alphaproteobacteria bacterium (assembly GCA_913056245.1). Taxonomy (GTDB): domain Bacteria; phylum Pseudomonadota; class Alphaproteobacteria; order Puniceispirillales; family UBA1172; genus JAGWAQ01. The sequence goes on from CAJXME010000259.1 coordinate 2,182, forward strand.
TGACGCCGAAGGCACGCGTTGTATTTATCGTCGCCAGTCAAAAGGCAATGATGTGGTGATCAGCAACGACTCGCCGAATGTCCCTTGCCAGCGGCAATTTCAATGCAAGCGTGAACAATAAGCCGAGCGGTTTAACGGCGTTCTATCAAACCGCAAAGGGCTAAGCCGGATTAATCGGCGACGGCCGTGATCACCGTGAAGATCACCCCTGACAGCATCGCTGCCGCAGGCACGGTGATCAGCCAAGCGGCGATGATCGAGGTGAAATGCGAGCGGCGAACCAGTTTCCGGCGGCGGCGTTCATCCTTGCCCAGATCAGCAGGAGCGGAGGCTTGGATTTTGGCTTTTTTCATGCGGCGAATCCAAAATAAGTGAGTCGACAGAAAGAGGTGAGTCTTATGTCGAAAAAAAACTTTATAAGTTGGATCAATATGTAGGGGCAAGTACTTGTGCTGAGTGTCATCAGGAGTCGCACGAGAAATGGTTGGAGTCACATCATTATCATGCGATGGAAATACCCAATGAAGAAACTGTTCGTGCAGATTTCAATAATTCCACCTTCGATAATTATGGTATCACCACGCGTTTTTTCCGTGAAAATGAAAACAGAAAACTAACCATTGAAATATGCTATGAAACCGAAAAAGAACTGTGAAGCCACTGTACTATTTTAATAGTTGATCCAGATGAAGAGTTCAATTAAGATGCTATGGAGTCAGGAGACTTTGTTCAAGTTTCATAAGAAGC
>CAJXME010000260.1 GCA_913056245.1 uncultured Alphaproteobacteria bacterium
CTTTCGGGCATGGGCACCGGTTCCGCCGGCACAAAGGCGCGGCGTGGTGCGGTCAGTTCCTCCGGCGTGTCTGCCACCATCACCGTGTCCCCGGCGCTTTCGGCGGCCGCTTCCCGGTCCGCCGGATCGGCAGGATGGTCGATGTCGGCCGGCATGCCGCTTGCGAAGGAGGCCGCGCGCTCGTTGGCGATGGCCTCGTCGAGCGACATCTGCGACCCGTCCTCGGTCTCTGCGGCCGTCTCGTGCTCGCGCGCCAGCGGCAGCTCGCGTGAGCCGCCCTTGCTGATGGCCAGGAAGGCCAGGCGCGGGCTTGGCTGCGGTTCTGCGGCGACTGGTGCCTCGATTGTTTCAGGCAGGCCGGTTGCCGCGCCTTGCGAAGGTTCTGCCTCGGCAGATGCTGTCTCTTCAGCTGGTGCCGGGGTTTGCGGCAGGGCAGGCGGCTCCGGCAGCTCCGCGACCTCCGGAACAGCTATCGTCGCGCTGTCCGCGATACCCGTCGGTGCCGAGATCACTGTCGAGGGACGCGAGGTCGGCGCCTTGATGAAGGTCGGTGCCTCGCGGCGCGCGGCAGCTGTCTCGATGCCGGTGGCGACGATCGAGACGCGCATGATGCCATCCAGCTTCTCGTCGAAGGTTGAGCCGAAGATGATCACGGAGTCACTGTCGATCTCGTCGCGGATCCGGTTGGCGGCCTCGTCTACCTCGAACAGCGTCATGTCCATGCCGCCGGTGACATTGATCAGCACGGCGCGCGCGCCGGCCATCGAGATGTCATCCAGAAGCGGGTTGTTGATCGCGGCTTCGGCTGCCTGAGTGGCCCGGCCCTCGCCGGATGCCTCGCCTGTTCCCATCATCGCCTTGCCCATCTCGCACATCACTGAACGGATATCGGCGAAGTCGAGATTGATCTGGCCGGGCTTGATCATCAGGTCGGTGACGCCTGCCACGCCCTGGTGAAGCACCGTGTCGGCCATGTGGAACGCATCGGCGAAGGTGGTACGCTCGTTGGCGATCCGGAACAGGTTCTGGTTCGGGATCACGATCAGCGTATCGACAAAGCTCTGCATTTCGGCGATGCCGGCCTCGGCCTGTGCCATCCGGCGCTGGCCTTCAAAGTCGAAGGGCTTTGTGACAACGCCAACGGTCAGGATGCCGCGCTCGCGGGCCGCCCTGGCGATGACCGGTGCCGCACCGGTGCCGGTGCCACCCCCCATGCCGGCGGTGATGAAGACCATGTTGCAGTCGGCGAGCTCGCTCATCACGGCTTCAATGCTTTCTTCGGCGGCGGCGCGCCCGACATCCGGCTTCGATCCGGCGCCAAGCCCCTGCGTTATGGCGCTACCAAGCTGAATTTTGCGGCTTGCTTTTGAATGTGCCAAAGCCTGACCATCGGTATTGGCAACGAGAAAATCAACGCCTTCAAGATCGGCATTGATCATGTTGTTAACAGCGTTGCATCCGGCACCACCAACACCAACAACGGTGATACGGGGGCGCAGTTCTTGCATATTTTGCGGTACTGTAAGGTTAATGGTCATGACTAACTCCCTTGTCTTTGGGTTGCGCATAGTGACATATCAGATGACATGCTTGCTAAAATGGCAGGGGTCATCTGCCGGTTTGGTTGTGGGACACGGAAAATTGAATTGCCGCTGATGGGGGGTGAACATATTGGCGTCATTTTTATCTCCTGTTACAGATTGTCACGAAGCCACGCACCAATACGTTCGAATGGCCCATGGGGCAGGGTGCGGGTCTGCCGGTCGTCTGGGTCATTATCTTCAAGCCGGCTCACATGAATAAGCCCGCCAATGCAGGCGGCATATCCGGGGCCGCTGTTATTGTCATCAAGCCCGGTCACGCCGATTGGTTTGCCAATGCCGATTGATTTTTTGCTCTGTCTTGCAAATAGATCGGCAAGACCCGTCAGCTGACTGGCGCCACCGGTCAGAACAAAACGGCTGCCAGCGGTATGTTCCATACGGGCTTTCGCCATACGGTTTTGCAATAATTCAAGAATTTCTTCGACACGCGGCCGGATGATGGCGCTCAGCAAATTGCGCTCAATTGTTTTGCCGCTGCTGGTTTCCGGTGCTTCTTGATCTTCATTAGTGGTATCTAAGGTTTCTTATGCCACTGCATTTGCTTCTTGTTGTCTGAATTTTGTTTTGGTGCAAAATATCGCGGAAAGCTGTAGGTAATTTCGTGTAATTATGCGTTCTTTCGTTGCTTGTTCGTTGCTTGTTTGTCGGCTGCGGCCTGGAAGATCCAATTCCAAATCTTCCAAAATGTGGGGAAGATATGCGTCTATTTGGGGGGTTGCTAGAGAGCCTTCTTGAACTTCTTGATGGGATTTCCCCGTTGTCCCCCTTTCAAAAATACAAGGGTGGAGGGACATAGTAGATAGTAGAGGGAGCCTACTAAGCTAAGAGCAGAGTAGACGCATAGGAGGTCCATGCCATATTATTTATTAATGCACGATGTTCAATCAAAATGCTGAATACGCCTTTAATCTCCCTTGCCGTCGGTTAGCGGCGGTGGCTCCATCGTCGTCAACAACGCAAAGTAATAATAATCCCTCAAAGTCGGCCGCATCTAGCTTTGATGAGGAAGACTACAGCGGCGATGGTTATCTGGATGATACCGCGTCAACTTCAAATCGTCATCGATTTTTGGTTGGGACTGCATTTCCTTCCGTGTCAAAATTTAGTGAGAATGCATCAGATGGTGACAATAATAATGATAATAATCTGTCAATTATTGAAGACGATGATGAAAATAGAACCAACCGCATTTATTCCCTGCAATACCACGAAGATTCCAATGAGCTTTCATTGGAAACTTCATTTGTTCATCCGATGGGAGAAATTTGGTCCATGGCGTGTCATCCAAAGAAGGCAGATTGGGTGGCCACATGTGGT
>CAJXME010000261.1 GCA_913056245.1 uncultured Alphaproteobacteria bacterium
CCGCAAAATTAGAGGGCGCGGCAATGATCAGCGGCACCCTGAGGGCAGGTTCAAAAAATGTTTTCTTAAGCCATAAGCCGCGCTCACCCAGCATTTCACCATGGTCTGAAGTGAAGATGATAATCGTGTTCTCCACTTGACCGCTTTCGTCCAGCGCCGTAAGCAGTCGCGCCACCTGATCATCGATATAACTCACCGACCCGCAATAAGCGCGGCGGGCGCGGGCAATCGCCTCGTCAGGAACATTGGCATCGGCAAAGCCATGCTGATGAAGCACACGCAAACTATGGGGATCGTTTTCGTTATGAGGGATCATCCCCACCCTTGGCATGGGGATATCCACCTCGTCGTAAAGGTCCCAATGCTGCTGTTGGCAGAGATAAGGATCATGGGGGTGCGTGTAAGACACTTGCAGGAAAAACGGCCGCCCATCGCTGGCGCGCGCCGCGTCAAAAATTTCCTGCACCGCTTTATGGGTGACGTCTTCATCATAATCGATTTGCACATTACGGCGGCACACCCCGGAATCGGTGAGGACACGGGTATCGGTGGCGCCATGAAAGCCCGTGCTGGACCAGTCTGGCGTCCAAGCAAAATCCCCGGGATAAATATCGGTGGTGGTGCGGCGCTCAAACCCATGCAATTGATCGGGGCCAACAAAATGCATCTTCCCCGACAAGCAGGTGCGATAGCCCATTTTCCTCAAATAATGCGCATAGCTGGGGATGGTGGCGGGGAATTCCGTGGCGTTGTCATAAGCCCCAACTTTTGACGCCAAAAGCCCCGTTGCCATCGACATTCGCGACGGCGCGCAAAGCGGAAAATTGCAATAGGCGGTTTCAAAGACAGTGCCAGTCGCGGCCAGCCGGTCTAGCGTCGGCGTTTGGGCAATCGGATTCCCATAAAAGGACAAGACATCAATCGTCAGTTGATCGGTTTGAATAAAAAGAAGATTGGGCCGCGCCGTCATGGCGGTTAGCCGCCTAATTCCGTCAATTCACGGTGGCACTCGATGACATGCTTATTTTTATCAACGCGCCGTGGCGGGTTGGTGGTGTCGCAAGTGCCGGGGATGGCCAATGGACAACGGTCAAAAAACGGGCATCCGACGGCGGTCAGATTGACCTGCCCGGCGATACCTGAGGCGGATTCTTGCCGCTTCATCGTATCCTCAAGCCAACCGACGCGCGGCTCTGGCACTGATGAGACCAACAAGCGGGTATAAGGATGATACGGGGGCGATAAGACTTGATCCGTCGGCCCTTGTTCGGCGACACGGCCGGCGTAAAGCACGACGATTTCATCGGCAAAAGACGCCACGGTCGACAAATCATGGCTGATGAAGACGTAAGACACCCCGGTTTTTTCGCGCAAGGATTTCAAAAGTTCGATCACATTAGCCCCAACGATGGTATCCAAGGCTGAGGTCACTTCATCGCAAAGCACCACTTCAGGGTCAGCCGCCAATGCCCGCGCCAGATTGACCCGCTGTTTCTGCCCCCCTGATAATTCATGAGGATAACGATCAGCGAAGACCAGCGGCAATTCCACCATTTCCAGCAATTCATTGATGCGATCTTGTTTCGCCTTGCCCCGAAGCCCGCTATAGAATTCAACAGGTCGGCCTAAGATATCGCGGATGCGGTGTCGAGGGTTTAGCGCGGTATCCGCCATCTGATAAACAAATTGAATTTTTTGCAATTCATCACGGCTGCGTTGCCTCAGTTCAGGCGCCAAGCGCTCCCCATCGAGCAGGATTTCGCCTTCCATTGGCGGCAGCAAACCGGCAAAAACCCGCGCTAGGGTCGATTTCCCGCATCCCGATTCCCCGATGATGCCCACGGTCTTGCCGCGTTCGATGGACACATTGACGTCTTTCAGCACCATGACCTTTGGGCTGCCATCAGCGTTGCGGCCATAGCCCGCGTCAATATCTTTGACCTCAAGCGCGGGCACATCGCGCATATGCTCATCAGAAGACCCTTCGCTTTGCCCCGCTTCCGGCAGAGGCTTGATCGCCGCCATCAAGCGTTTGGTGTAAGGGTGTTTCGGTTGGTTGATGATAACATCAACAGGGCCTGCTTCTTTGATCTCGCCGTTATAAAGCACCACGATATGGTCAGCGATCTGCGCCACCACCGCCAGATCATGGGTGACGTAAATCGCCGCCGCGCCTTCATCTTTGATTACGCTTTTGAAGGCTTTCAAGACTTCGATTTGAGTCGTCACATCAAGCGCCGTGGTAGGTTCATCAAGCACCAACAAATCAGGTTCGCCACAAAGCGCCATCGCCGCCATCAGACGCTGCAATTGCCCGCCAGAAACTTGATGCGGATAACGATTGCCAATCGTTTCAGGGTTAGGCAATTCCAACGCGTGATAAAGCGCCAAGGCCTTGGCATCGGCTTCCTCGCGGGTTTTCGTGCCATGCTGAACCGGCGCTTCGGTCACCTGTTCATTAATCAGGATCGACGGGTTAAAAGTGGCCGCCGCCGATTGCGCGAGATACGCAACTCTTTCCCCGCGAATGGGGCGCAATTCTTCGGTGTTTTTTTGCGTAACATCCTCGCCCAAAAGCAACGCCTGACCGCCCGCGAATTTCAGCCCCGGCTTGCAATAGCCCAATGCCGACAAAGAAATCGTGGTTTTGCCAGAGCCGGATTCGCCAATCAGCGCCACCACCTCACCTCGTTGGACGCGGTCACGAAGCGCCTCAATGGAGCCCATGGTGCGCGTCACCGGCGGGTCGAACTCGACCGGCCCAACGGCCCGCGCGGAGAGCCAGTCGCGCATCGCTGAGCGCTCATCTTGACCGGCTCTGTGACCATCATCGGCGCTGATCACCAGCCTTGAAGCCTTCTGCGAACGAAGCGCGGCGCTCGCCGCCTCGAGGCGACGCTCTAAGGCGATCGT
>CAJXME010000262.1 GCA_913056245.1 uncultured Alphaproteobacteria bacterium
GTCAACGCGCCGATCATGCTGATTGGCTTGGCGCCGGGGATGCGTGGGGCCAATCGCACCGGCCGTCCTTTTACCGGTGATTTTGCTGGTGATTTGTTGTTTCAAACGCTGGCGCAATTTGATCTTTCCACCGGTCAATATGACGCGCGGCCTGATGATGGCGTTGAGTTGACGCAAATTCGCATTGTCAATGCGGTGCGATGCGTGCCGCCCCAAAACAAGCCCATTGGCGCGGAAATCAACACGTGTCGGCAATTTCTAACCCAAGATATCGCCGCCATGACCGCGCTGAAAGTGATCATCACGTTGGGGCGTATCGGGCATCAATCGGCGTTGAAAGCCTTAGGTTTGCGAGAAAAAGACTATCCGTTCAGCCATGGAGGCAAGCATCAATTGCCCAATGGCGTGACCTTGATTTCATCTTATCATTGCTCGCGCTACAACACCCAGACCAATCGACTGACCACAGCGATGTTCCATGATGTGTTTCGTGAAGCGGTGGCGGCGGCAGGGTTGAAAACCGCCGCGTAACTCACCTTGATTAGCCGTTTTTGAGGATTAGCCGTTCTTGAGCAAGCGGGATTTTTGCCGATCCCAATCGCGTTTCTTGATCGCCTCGCGTTTGTCTTGCTTTTTCCGCCCTTTAGCAAGACCAAGGGATAATTTGGCAATCCCGCGATCGTTGAAGTAAAGCGCAAGCGGAATCAAGGTCATGCCTTCGCGATTGATCAACCCGATGAGGCGGTCGCTTTCCTTGCGGTGCAATAAGATCGGCCGTTTGCGTTTCGGCGGATGCTTATCAAGCGATGCGTCATATTCGGGGATATTGGCATTGACCAGCATCAACCGCCCGCCTTCTTCGGCGGCGTAGGATTCAACAATGCTGGCACGGCCACGGCGCAAGGATTTGACCTCGCTTCCCAGCAAGACCAATCCAGCCTCTATCGTTTCCGTAATCTCATAATCGTGACGCGCTTTGCGATTTTCCGCGACGCGCCCCGTTGAGATGATGGTTGATGATTTCGCCGCCATGATGCGGCCTCCTTTTCAGCCGTAATGCAGAGGGTTTATGACCAAAGCCCTGCATGGCGAAGCGCGGCTTCAACCTTCTTTTTAGACGCGTCGGCAATCTCACCCAACGGCGCCCGCAAGGTAGGCTCGCACATGCCCATCAGACTGGCGGCGTATTTCACTGGCCCTGGGCTGGCTTCACAGAACATCGCATCGTGAAGCGGCATCAACAGGCTGTTGATTTCCATCGCCCGGGCGATATTGCCCGCATCAAAGGCGTTGTGCATTTCCGCCAATAATTTCGGCGCGACGTTACAGGTCACGGAAATACCGCCATGACCGCCCGCGATCCGTGACGCAAGCGTTGTCGCGTCTTCGCCCGATAATTGGCTAAACCCAGACCCAAGCGCGTTCTGTAATCGTGTGGGGCGACCTAAATCCGCTGTTGCGTCTTTGATGCCATTGATATTGGGGTGTTTCGCCAATTCCGCCAAAGTATCGTCATTGACGGCGACAATCGACCGCCCGGGAATATCATAGACTATCACAGGGATCGACACCGCATCGGCCACCATGGAAAAATGGCGGATCAAGCCCGATTGAGGCGGCTTATTGTAATACGGCGTCACCACCAAGACCGCATCAGCCCCAGCGCCTTCAGCGTGGCGGGCGAAATCAATGGCTTCAGCGGTGGAATTTGACCCCGCGCCAGCGATCACCGGCACCCGGCCATTGGTTTCATTGATGCACATCTCAACCACGTCTTTATGCTCATCATGGCTGAGGGTTGGCGATTCCCCCGTGGTTCCCACAGGCACAAGACCATGAGAGCCTTCACTAATCTGCCAATTGACAAGTTTTTTGAACGCCGCTTTATCCACCGCCCCATCCTTAAAGGGGGTGATCAATGCCGGATATGATCCGCGAAAGCGTGCTTCACCTGTCATCATTTTATTCTCCATTAAAAAAATCGCCTTTTGGCTTAGGGCGGAGCATAGGCTTAGTCCCAATTTTGTTCAAGATTTTCTTCATATCCACCTGCATATTGCCCTTGCCTTGGCCAATGGCGGGAATGATGATAAGACAGAAGATGTTCAATTATTTTAAGGCATCTGTTATGCCCCTCACCCGCCCTGATTATCACGATATTGCCGCCGCCGCTGACCGCATCGCGCCCTTCGCGCAACGAACGCCCGTTTTATCCTCACCGCATATCGACGCCATGATTGGCGGGCGGTTGCTGGTCAAAGCCGAGCCGCTTCAAATCACGGGATCATTTAAGTTTCGCGGCGCGTGTAATGCTGTGCAAATGCTTGACGATACCGCCGATTGCGTTGTGGCGTGGTCATCGGGCAATCACGCCCAAGCCGTCGCCATGGCCGCCAGAAGCCGCGGCATCAAAGCGATCATCGTGATGCCAAGCGATGCGCCGGCCATGAAGATCAACAACACCAAAGCCCTCGGCGCTGAGGTGGTGCTTTATGATCGTTACACCGAAAGCCGCGAAGAGATTGGCGCAGAAATAGCCAAAGCGCACGGTGCGGCGGTTATTCCCCCTTATGATTTTGCCCCTGTTATTGCGGGGCAAGGCACGATTGGAAAAGAGATCGCCGAACAAACGAAGGCCATGGCCGTTACCCCTGATCAAGTGGTTTGCTGCACCGGCGGCGGCGGGCTTCTTGCGGGGCTTTGCCTTGGCCTTCACCATCATTATCCTGATTTGCCAATTTATGGCGCTGAACCGGAAGGTTTTGATGATTTCAGCCGATCCCTCGAAGCGGGCGAACGTCTTGGCAATGACCCCGATGCGCGCAGCATATGCGATGCGATTGTCACGAATATGCTCGGGGAGATCACCTTTGCCATCAACCAAGACCATGTCACAAAAGGGCTGG
>CAJXME010000263.1 GCA_913056245.1 uncultured Alphaproteobacteria bacterium
TCGGATGGCGACTGGACGTATTTGTTCTCTTCTTCCATTTCAATTGGTCTTTGGGTCGCAGCTTTTGCAGGGTTTATTGCCCCGCTATTTTTGAGACGGTTTTTGTCGATCTCTGCCACTCAAAAGTAAAACCCAAGGGATGCTGAGTTATTTGGATTGCCCGTCAATATCGATGTTTGTCGAGCTGGTGAGCCATATTGCGATGAACATACCAAGCATGGAGAACAGAACCCATGGTGTATGACGCTCGCCAAACAGCACCATGCCTAAAACAACCCCAGCCACCAGTGAGATGAATCCCGCCATGCTGGCAAAAATAGGCCCCCCGGCTTTCAGCACATAAAAATAAAGCCAGATCGAAGCCATGCTCAGAAAAAGATAGCTGCCAAGCACCAGCGGAATATCATAGCCATGGAAGGGCAAAGGCTCGACCCCATAAACGATCAGGGCAAACGGCACGAGAACAAGCAATCCAGAGATGGTTTCCCCCGTCGCCAATTGCCACGCGTCTTCCCCTTCGGGCCAAAATTTTGAAACCAAATTGTGATAAAGCCCATAACAGCACGCCACCGAGAGGGCTAGGATGAAGCCGGTCTTCGCGTCTTCTCGCCTTGGCATGATCATATCCTCGCTCAACATCAAGGGCATGAGGGCAAGGGTGCCGACCATGACGCCTATAAGTTTTTGAAGGGTTTTTTCTTCGGTGCGCATCACAAAGGCCACTATCACCGTGATCAGTGGCGTCATGGACACGAAAATCGTCAGCAATCCAGCGCCAATGATAGGCGCGGCCTGCAATTCCAGCACGGCAGGGATGAAATACCCCACGCTTGCGGCCATCAGATAAAAGAGCATGCTGGCGGGGCGCCAAATGCGCGGAAACCGCCCTCTATGCCAGCAGATCAAATAAAAGAAAGGCAATTCAGCGACAATAATATAAGCCACCAGCACCATCGGCGTCATCTGGGTTTCACCCGCAAAGCGCGACAGCGAGAAAAAAGCCCCCCAAGCGGTGCCAAGCATCACCAGCGCTACAAAGGCTCGGGCGTCAGGCCGCCAGACCTTTAGGTTGGATGGCGAAGATGCGTCTGTGGTTTCGATGATGATGGCTCCTCAATCTTCATACCAGTGAGGTGAGACGCTGACCCTTGCTCGCCAAGGTTTAGCGGATCATACCCCATGGATTGGTGGTTTGCGCCTCTGGCCTGAAAGGGCATTGCCCGCAATGGCCACCAACAGCACCATACCACCAATAATCGTGTTGATGGTTAATATTTCGCCAAGAAACAACCACACCCAAAAAGGGCCAAGGACAACTTCTGCAAGCGAAAGAAGCGTCAATTCCGCGGCGGGGACGGTGCGCGATCCAATGGTGTAAAGCACAAGGCCCGCCCCCACTTGAAAAACCCCCATGCTCATCGCAATCCCAATATCGTTCAGCGGTACCGCAAAAGAGAGCGAGGTTAGAAGGCAGATCACCGCCATGATGACCATACCGAAGAGACCAGACAAAAAGACCACGGGCATCATATCGGTCGTCTTGCCGCGCCTTAAGGTGATGGTGAAAACCGCAAAACCAAAAGCCGATGCTATGGCCGCGAGATTGCCGTAAATGGCCGCCCCGCCAAATTTATCCGCCACCATGATCACAATTCCAATGATGGCCACAACAATGGCAAACCACGTCTGACGCCTGACCTTTTCGCCCAGAACCACTTGACCAAGAATAGCGGTCATAAAAGGCGCGGAAGCAAAGAGCAGCATGGCATTGCCCACGGAGGTCGCCTGAATTGAATAAATTCCCCCCGCATAGGCTGCGACAAGCGCGAGCGCGCCCAATACGCCATTCATCCCCATCTGACTGGCAAGGGTGAAAGGGTTTTCTTGCCGCTTGAGGGAGATGATCACGGCGAGGAAAAGCGATAGGCTGATCGAGCGGAAGAACAAGATTTGCCAAGCTTGAGCATCTTCAATAAACCGCACGCCGAGACCAACGGTTGACCAAAGCACGCCCGCGAAAAATACAAGCGCCATTCCACGGTTTTGATCGGATAAATTATTCAGCATCAGGATCAAATCCCTATCATTCAAAGCGACATTCTATAGATGCACGAATTGATGTCTTTGGACAGTTTATTTTATTCTTGGCATCTGCTCCGCCACAATAAGCATTCCATCAATGTTATATTGACATGATGCCAACACATATTACGCTTATCTTTTGCAAAGATAACGATTGCGAGGAGGCCATGACCGATCCGCTATTAACACCATTTCAAATTGGGTCTCTATCGCTTAAAAACCGCATCGTCAGCACGCCTCATGCGCCGGCTCTTGCCGAAGACGGCATGCCGAAAGAACGCTATCAACGCTATCACTTGGAAAAAGCAAAAGGCGGCATCGCGATGACCATGATCGGGGGGTCATCTTGTGTCAGCCCGGACTCGCCATCTGTTTTTGGCCAGTTGGACGTTTCATCGGATCGCATCATTCCCTATTTCACGGAATTTGCGGATCGGATTCACCAAGAAAATTGCCGCATTGTCTGTCAGATTTCTCATCTTGGGCGCCGCACAACATGGAATGATGGGGATTGGTTGCCGGTAATCGCACCATCTCGTGTTCGTGAACCGGCTCATCGCGGCTTTCCGAAGATTATGGATCATGCCGATATTAAACGGGTGATCCAAGATTACGTTGCCGCCGCGCGGCGTCTTCGTGATAGCGGCTTTGACGGTGTTGAAATTCTCCAGAACGGCCATTTGCCCGGGCAGTTTCTTTCGCCAGATACCAATCTTCGCGATGATGAGTATGGCGGAAGTTTTGAAAACCGCCTGCGGTTCATCCGAGAACTTTATGACGCGGTAAAACAAGCGATAGGCAATGATATTGTCATTGGCGCACG
>CAJXME010000264.1 GCA_913056245.1 uncultured Alphaproteobacteria bacterium
TCGCCGGGCCCGATTTATGAGCCGGGGATGACCAGCCATGACTGGTGGCGGTTTGGCCGTTTCCTTAAAGCCCTTAACATCGGCAAGGGTGATCTGGTGCAGAACTGTTTTGCCTATCACTTCACGCCCGCGGGAATGATGTTTGAAAGCGCGGCTCGGGCGGTTGGCGCCACGGTCTTGCCCGCTGGCACAGGCCAAACCGAATTGCAAGCCACCGCCATGGCCTCCATGGGCGTGACGGCTTACGCTGGCACCCCCGATTACCTCAAAGCCATTTTGGAAAAAGGCGATGAAATGGGGCTGGATATGAGCCGTGTTAAAGCCGCGGCGGTCAGTGGTGGGCCATTATTCCCGCAATTGCGCGACGAATATTCCAATCGCGGGATCACCTGTCGGCAAGCCTATGGCACGGCCGATGTTGGCCATATCGCTTATGAAACCGAAGCCATGGATGGCATGGTCTGTGATGAAGGGGTGATTGTTGAAATCGTCACCCCCGGCACCGGCACCCCCGTGGCGGATGGTGAAATTGGCGAGGTGCTGGTCACTAATTTCAATAAAGATTTTCCGATGATCCGCTTTGCCACGGGCGATATGTCGGCGATCTTGCCGGGGGAAAGCGCTTGCGGCCGCACCAATATGCGGATCGTTGGCTGGCGCGGGCGCGCGGATCAAGCGACCAAAGTCAAAGGGATGTTTGTTCGCCCGGAACAAGTGGCCAGTTTGGTCAGCCGCCATGACGCTGTCACCAAAGCGCGGGTCGTTGTTACCCATGACGGCTCATCCGACCAAATGCACGTCATGCTGGAATCCACCAACGGCGCGATCGAAGGCATGGAAGACAGCATCCGCGATGTTTTGAAATTACGCGCAACGGTCGAATGGCTGACGCCCGACAGTTTGCCGAAAGATGGCATCGTCATTGAAGACAAACGTGACATCTGATCACCCCGCTGACCTCAGCAAAGGATAAAGACCATGCAGTTTGCTCTTTCGGAAGAACAACAAGCCATTTTTGATATGGCGCATGATTTCGGCCAATCGGCCATTGCCCCCTATGCGATCGCGTGGGATGAAAACGGCGAGATGCCGAAAGAGATGCTGCGCGAAGCGGCGTCTTTGGGGCTGGCCAGCATCTATGTGCCTGAAGAACATGGCGGCTCTGGCCTAACGCGGCTTGACGCCGCGCTGATTTTTGAAGCCTTGGCCATCGCCTGCCCCTCGGTATCGTCGTTCCTATCGATCCATAATATGGTGGCTTGGATGGTGTCTAGTTTTGGCGATGACGCTTTGCGTGATCGTTTCCAAAGCGATCTCAATTCCATGACCAAGATTGCGTCTTATTGCTTAACCGAACCGGGGTCTGGCTCTGACGCGGCGGCGTTAAAAACCAAAGCCACCCGCACCAATGAAGGCTTTCGTCTATCGGGAACGAAATCCTTTATTTCTGGTGGGGGGTATTCTGATCTTTATGTGGTGATGTGCCGAACCGGCGATGACAGCCCGAAAGGCGTATCCTCAATCATCGTCGAAGATGGCGCCGATGGCCTCAGTTTTGGGGGGCTTGAGCGCAAGATGGGCTGGCGCGGTCAGCCCACCGCGCAAGTGATCCTCGATGAGTGCGCCGTGCCGAGCGATAACCTGCTTGGTGAAGAAGGGGCGGGGTTCAAATACGCGATGATGGGGCTTGATGGCGGGCGTTTGAATATTGCCGCCGCTGCTCTTGGCGGCGCTCAAGATGCGCTCAATAAAGCGCTGATCTATGCCGGTGAACGGCAAGCCTTTGGGCGATCGATCGATCAATTCCAATCGCTGCAATTCAAACTTGCTGATATGGAAACCGAATTGCAGGCGGCGCGGGTGTTTTTGCATAAATCGGCTTGGATGCTCGATCAAAAGCATCAAGACGCGACCCGCTATTGCGCCATGGCCAAACGCTTCGTCACCGATGTCGCGTTTAATGTCGCCAATCAAGCGCTTCAGATTCATGGCGGCTATGGTTATCTGGCCGATTATGGCGTGGAAAAGATTGTTCGCGATTTGCGGGTGCATCAAATCCTTGAAGGCACCAATGAAATCATGCGCTTGATCATCAGCCGCGCCATGCTCAAAGAACGTGATCTGGGATAACCGGATCGGGAATGACCATGACGGATTTGATTTGCCGCGTTGAAAACACCACAGGCCGGATGACGCTGAACCGTCCCGATGCGCTGAACGCCCTGAACGGGCAGCTTCTGGGCGAGTTCGCGAAGGCGCTGAAATCGGCCGGATTCCGCTTTGTCGGCAGCACCATCATCTATGCCTTCATCCAGGGGATCGGCATGGTCGATGACCATGTGGCGGGCTGCTGGTGCCGGGCCGGAAAAGGCAGGTCATCACCCGCCGCCGATTGACGCGGCGGGGTGAAGCCCCCATCTGGCAAGATCGGAAATGTCGCGGGTGGTGGTATGATGACGGGTTTTGAAGATGCCGGCCTTGTTTTCGGCCAGATGGACCAGCTGGCGCGTGCCAAGCTCGGGCTGATCTTCGCTGTCCACCTCGTTTGCTTCGTTGCGCTGCTGCGCGTGGCCGCAACACAGCCGACATCCTTTTTGCAGCGCATACCGTTTTTTGTCAGCAGCCTCGGCGGCTCGGCCATCGGCGGGCTTGTCATGGCAAGCCTTGTCGCGGGCGCCAGCATACTCGCCGGACGGCAAAGCGGTCTGGCCACGGTGCTGTTCCTGAATGCCGGCGTGATCAGCCTCTATGTCATCGAGTTCACCATCCTGCTGTCGCGCGGCTTCTTCCGCCGGTTGCTGGACGATGCCCTGCAGCCGGAGATCCGCGTGACGATCAGCTTCATCGTGATGGTGAATGCCGGCTATTTCACCCTGATGTTCCTGAAGGACATCCTG
>CAJXME010000265.1 GCA_913056245.1 uncultured Alphaproteobacteria bacterium
AATTTGAAGCAATCGATTGGGAATCGTCTCTTACTGCTGAAGACGGGCGCCGTGATTATGTTGAAGAACGTTTCATCACCTTGGGGATGATTGGCCAAAGGCTTCATGTTGCTGTATGGTGTTGGAGAGGTGAAGACAAACGAGTCATCAGCCTACGCAAAGCCAATAAAAGAGAACAGGGCAAATATGACCAACAAAATTCAAACGCTTAGCAAAAGCATCACCGATAAAAATGGAGATGTGGGAACGCTGCCGAATGAGTTTTTTGACAAGGCTGTTCGTGGTGAGCCTAAGCCCAATGACCAAATGAATACTGGGCGGGGTCGATCCCTTCCTTCTTCTCAGGTCACGGCCAAACCAATGGCCAAAAGCCCACCAAAGGCCAAATCGAAAAACTTAGCCTCTTCCTGAGAGAGGCAAGATCAATTTGGATGGTCAGGCGGCCTCTTCATCTTGGCGTTGTTGCGCCAGCACGATCACAATCCCCGCAAAGATGATCAAGGCAATCCCCAACGCGCTGACCAGCCCCGGCACGATGCCCCAGAACAACCAGCCAAACAGCCCCGCGGAAATGACATAAGCGTATTCGTAAATCGCCGCGTAACTGGTTTGCGTCAATTGATAAGCGCGGGTCATCAACGAGAGGGCAATCGAAGCGCCG
This sequence comes from uncultured Alphaproteobacteria bacterium, assembly GCA_913056245.1. Taxonomy (GTDB): domain Bacteria; phylum Pseudomonadota; class Alphaproteobacteria; order Puniceispirillales; family UBA1172; genus JAGWAQ01. The sequence goes on from CAJXME010000265.1 coordinate 662, forward strand.
GCGGCGATCGCCACCATCCACATCCAAAACAGCCCATCGACCTTTTGCCATGCGCTGAATAAAAACGGCGCTTCGGCAAGCAAGGCTGGTGAGACGGGAAAGGCCGTCAGAACTGATGTCGCGAGCGCTCCGCAAAGCGCGATGCTAACCAGAAAACTCATCAAAATGGCGAGCGAACTTTCGTCCTGCAAATACCGGTAGGTGATCAGTGATCCCATGGCGTAACAAGCCCCCGCCAAAACTGGCAAGAGATGAAACACGGTAAAGCCATCGCCGCCGGGTTGCAGCACCAGCATCACGCCGCTGGTGCCGATCATCACAGCGAGAATCCGCCGCCAGCCTATCCGTTCGCGGAAGAAAACCGAGGAGAAGATCAGCACAAAGATCGGCGAGGTGAACAGCCCTGCCCCCGCTTCGGCAATCGGCATCATCGGCAAAACACCAAAGTAAAGCAGCATCGAGGTCACGATAAAAACCGTTCGCGCCAAAACCGGCTTCCAATAACGGGGGATCACCGGCATCCCAAAAATACGGCCAAGGATCGCCACCATCACTACCGCGATTAACGAGCGGCTGAAATGAAATTGCCCCACCCCCACTTGATCGGAGACCAGCAAGGTGAGGTTATCGGAAAACCCAAAAACAGAAATGCCTGAAACCAGGAGGATCGCGCCTCGTGTTGCCGGCGGAATGCTCAATAACCAAGTCAGCATGGCCGATCCTATTCCCACATCAAATCATCAGCGTAGTGTTGCGATAACAATTGCACGATTGTGATTTCTTGACTACCGTTTTTGTAACAAGATCAATTGTTTCTGGTCTGCCTTGAAGGAGGTGCCCCATGCCGGAACATGCCGCCGCAACGTCAATCTCCCCGGAGATTTCGCAAACCCTTGGTGATCGATTTTTTGCCGATGGCTTTTTGTTTCCCGTCACGGTGTTTTCCCCGGAACAAGCCCAAGGCTATCGCGCCGAACTCGAAGCCCTTGAACGCCGCTTGAGCGGCATCAAAACAGGCAATAAAAACCAGTTGAATTACCCTCATTTGCTGTTTCGATTTGCCAATGCTATTTGCCGCGATGAGAAATTGCTTGATGTCGTGGAATCAATCCTTGGCCCCGATATTCTGGTTTGGGGTTCGACCTTTTTCATCAAAGAGCCGAAAACCGACACTTATGTCAGCTGGCATCAAGATATGAAATATTGGGGGCTGAGCGATACCGATGGTCAAGTCAGCGCTTGGATCGCGCTTAATAACGTCAGCCAAGCCAATGGCTGTATGCAATTTCTGCCCAAAACCCATCTTGGCGAGATGGTCGATCACAAAGACACTTTTTCCGATGATAATTTCCTCACCCGCGGGCAAGAAGCCGATTTCACCCTTGATGAGGAGGAGATCGTCCATATTGAATTAACCGCAGGGCAAGCGTCGTTTCACCATGGCAAGTTGCTGCACGCCTCACCACCCAATCATTCCGATGACCGCCGCATTGGCTATGCCATTCAATTCATCGCCCCCCATGTTCAGCAAAATGTCGCGAGCAAGGATTTTGCTATGCTGGTGCGCGGCGAAGACCGCTATGGTCATTTTGAATTACTGAACCCCCCTGATGATGATTTATCGCCTGAAGCGCTTGCCGCCCATCACCGGGTGCTGACCGTGCAGAACGAAGCCATGTATGAAGGCACGGACAAACCCGCCCCCTAAGCCATTTTATTATTTGAGGCCATTGATGTTTAACCCTGCCATTACCGCTTTGACCGCCCCGCCTGTTGCCATCGTCCAGCAATGGATAGACGGATATGACGGCGCCCATGGCGAGATGATTGACCTGTCGCAAGCGGTGCCCGGCTATCCGCCGCATCCTGATATGATCACAGCCTTGGTGGCGAGCGCTGGCGATGGCGGCAGTCTAAGTTATGGCGATATTGAGGGTGAGCCGGTGTTGCGCCAAGCCTATGCCGATGAAATGACGCGAGTCTATGGCGAGGCGGTGTCGGCGGATCACATCATCATCACCGCTGGCTGCAACCAAGCTTTCATCACCAGCGCCTTGACCATCGCGGGCGCGGGCGATCAAGTGTTGATGACCGAGCCGTGCTATTTCAATCATGAATCGACGCTCTCGATGCTGGGCATATCGACGGGTTATGTGCCGTGCCATGCGGAAGACGGCTTCATCCCGCAACTCGCCGCCATTAAAGCCGCCATCACCCCCCGCACCAAAGCCTTA
>CAJXME010000266.1 GCA_913056245.1 uncultured Alphaproteobacteria bacterium
TTGCAAACCGTTGGTCTCGGGCCTGTGGGCGCACGCCTGCCGGTCATGCAGGGCACCAGTTTTGCGTTCATTCCAATCATGATTCCAGCAGTGAAATCAGCCGGTATGGGAGCGCTATTCGGCGCTATTTTTATTGGCGGTTTGTTCCACGCTTGCCTTGGCTTCTTCATTGGCCGGCTTCGCCATTGGTTTCCGCCGCTGGTCTCTGGTCTGGTGATTTTGGTCATCGGGATCGAATTGATCCCTATTGGCATTAAATACGCCGCTGGCGGTGCCGCTGATTTCCAGATCAACAATCCCGCTTGGGGCGATTTCTCCCGTTGGGGGCTGGCGCTTTTGGTGATTATCGTGGCCTTAATCATGAAATTCATGACCACGGGCATTTTATCATCAGCGGCCATTTTGATCGGTCTTTTGGCCGGTTATGTGGTGGCGATCATCATGGGCATTGTCAACTTTAACGGCGTGGCCAATGCCGCTTGGTTTGCGATCCCGCAACCGTTCAAATACGGCTTTGATTTCAATATCGCCGCTGTGATCGGGATTTGTCTGATGTCGATCGTCAGCGCCATTGAAACGGTCGGCGATATTTCAGGCATCACCAAGGGCGGCGCGAACCGTGAAGCCACCGATAAAGAACTGGCCGGCGGCACCTTTGCCGATGGGGTCGGTACCGCGGTGGCTGGCATCTTTGGTGGCCTGCCCAACACCTCCTTCAGTCAGAATGTTGGTCTGATCTCCATGACCGGCGTGATGTCCCGGGCGGTTGTGACCACTGGCGCGGTCTTCCTGATCATCTGTGGTCTGGTGCCAAAGGTTGGTGCGATTATCGCGGCCATGCCCATCCAAGTGCTGGGCGGCGGCGTGATCGTGATGTTTGGCATGGTGGCGTCGGCGGGCATGAATATGCTTTCCGATGTGGTGTGGAATCGTCGCAACATGATGATTCTGGCTTTGTCCTTGGCCTTTGGTCTTGGCCTTCATCTGGAGCCAAAAGCCCTTCAGCATCTGCCATCAACGGCGCAAGTCTTGCTGGCATCAGGCTTATTGCCTGCGGCTTTCCTTGCGGTGGTGTTGAATTTGGTTCTGCCACACGAAGACTAAGCCTTTATCCCTATAAAAGGGATATTTGAACTTTGAGCCGCACCCTCGTATAAAGGGTGCGGCTTTTTAATGGAGTGTCCAATGGCGACCCTGTTGCTCAAAAACGCAGATCATCTCGCGACGATGAATGATGATCGCCAAGAATTAACCGATGCGAGTCTTTTTATTCGTGATGGCGTGATTGAAGCCATCGGCAAGGCGGCGGATTTACCCGATGACGCTGATGAGGTCATTGATTTACGCGGCCATGTGGTGATCCCGGGGATGATCAACACCCACCATCATTTGTTCCAGAATTTGACCCGCGTTGTTCCCGCCGCGCAAAACGAAACGCTTTTTGGCTGGCTGAAAACGCTCTACCCCATTTGGTCACGGATCGGGCCTGATCAGTTTTATGCAGCGGTTGCGCTCGGCTTGGCTGAACTTGCCCTAAGCGGATGCACCACGTCCTCGGATCATCAATATATTTTCCCCAATGGCGCCCGCCTTGATGACAGTATCGCCGCCGCCTGTGATGTGGGGGTGCGGTTTACAGCCACTCGAGGATCGATGAGCATCGGTGAATCGGCAGGAGGACTGCCACCCGACTTCTTGACAGAAGCTGAAGATTTTATTTTGAAGGACAGCGCTCGTCTGGTGGATGCTTTTCACGATGCAAGCCGCTACGCCATGACCCATGTGGCCTTGGCACCATGTTCACCATTTTCCGTCAGCACAGGTTTGATGCGCGACAGCGCTCTTTTAGCGCGCGACAAAGGCGTCGGCTTGCACACCCATCTCGCGGAAAACATCGAAGATATCGACTATTCCGAAACGCATTTCGGCAAACGCCCCGGCGATTACGCCGAAGACTTGGGCTGGGTTGGCGATGATGTCTGGCATGCGCATTGCGTGCAGTTAAACCAAGATGAAATCGATCTCTTTGCCCGCACCGGCACAGGCATTGCCCATTGCCCTTGCTCGAATATGCGATTGGCCAGCGGCATCGCGCCGGTGCGTAAAATGCGCGATCATGGCGTCAAAGTCGGCCTTGGCGTCGATGGGTCTTCGTCTAATGACAGCGGCCATATGCTCAACGAAGCTCGGCAAGCGATGTTGCTTCAACGTGTCGGCGGCAATCCCGCGGCCTTGACCGCGCGCGATGCGCTTGAAATGGCCACACGCGATGGTGCAAGAGTGCTGAACCGTGATGATATCGGCATCTTAGCGCCGGGATACGCCGCTGATTTGGCTGCTTTTGATTTGAATGTTATTGATTTTGCCGGCGCCCATAGCGACCCCATCGCCGCCTTGATTTTCTGCGGCCCCGTCAAAGCCAATCACACGATCATCAATGGCAAAGCCGTGGTGCGCGACGGGCAACTCACCACTATGGATTTGCGCGAATTGATGCAACGTCACCGCAAGTTTTCCATCGATCTGGTCAATAACGCATAAGTCATCAGCGGCTTATCATTCACAGCCTTCAACATTCACAATATTGTGATTTGTCGAAATCACCCTGTCTGTTGATCATAATGGCATGCGAAACGCCTTTATCGATCACGCTCTGGGTGATGTTTTTCGCCATGCTGGTGTCGGTCTACGCTCACCAGATGGGTCGCTTATTGTCGCGCCGCAACCGCCTCACCCGACCTTACACTTTCACCGCTGGCGGGATTTTACGCGGCTCATGATCAATCCAGAATTGTGCTTTGGCGAAGCCTTTGCCGATGGCCATTTGAGCATTGAGAACGGCCGAATTTATGATGCGATCCTTCCCTTAATGGCGGCGAACGGTGAGCCTGAC
>CAJXME010000267.1 GCA_913056245.1 uncultured Alphaproteobacteria bacterium
CAAGTGGCCACGCTTGTCACAAAAGCGGGCGGCCATGTCAATGACCATGGGCGTCTTTGCTTTAGTGAGGCCATGATCGATGATGCGATTAAGGATTTAGCCCGGCCTTTGACGCTTTATGGCCGGAAAGATGGTGCTGAAATCCACCTAGAAGGCGCTAAGGTTCATGCAGGGACGGGCGGTGCGGCGCCGCTCATTTATGATCCGGAAGCAAAGCGCTATCGCCCCACCGCATTATTGGATATTTTCTCCGCCGCAAGGCTTGTGGATGGGTTGGAGCATATCCATTTCTTCAATCGGCCAATGGTGGCGCGGGATATGCCCGATGATCATAGCCTTGATATCAACACCGCGTACGCGTCGCTTGTGGGCACCACCAAACCGATCGCCACTTCGGTGGCTCATGTCGACAGCATGGATGACCTTGAGGTTTTGCTCAGCCTTGTTGCGGGGTCGATGGAGGCGTTCCGCACCAAGCCGTTTTTATCCCTCAACATCAATCATGTGACGCCGCCCTTGCGATTTGCGCCCGATGCCATGCTGGTCTTGATGCGGGCGGCGGAAATGGGTATTCCCATCCACGCCAACACCTTTGGCCAAGTGGGAGCATCCAGCCCCGTCGAACCCATGGGGGCTTTGGCGCAAACCGTGGCGGAAACTTTGGGGGGGATGATCGTCGCTTGGCTGGTTGATCCGGCGGCTAAGGTGATCTTTGGCGCGCGCCCCATGATCACCGATTTGCGGACAGGGGCGATGAGCGGCGGCGGTGGTGAGCAAGCGCGTCTTATGGCGGCCACCAGCCAGATGGCGCGTTATTATGGCCTGCCAAATTCGACCATAGCTGGGGCTACCGATAGCAAAATTCCTGACGCGCAATCGGGCTATGAAAAAGCCATGTCGGTTTTATTGGCGGCGCAAGCGGGATCGAATATGATCACCCAGGCAGCGGGGATGCAAGCCGCGCTTATGGGATGCGCCCTTGAAAGTTACATCATCGACAATGATATGATCGGCGCCATCCTCAGAACGCTGGATATGCCGCTGGAATTTAATCGCGAGAATACGCTGGATGCGATCCGCGACGTCGTCCATGGCGATGGTCATTTTCTGGGTCATGCCGATACGTTATCGCGGATGCAAAGCGATTACCTTTACCCAAAACTGGCCGATCGCCTGACCATTGAAGACTGGCAGGACCAAGGCGCATTGGCGATGGATGAACGGGCGCGCCTGATCATAAAAGACATCATGGCGCCGATCACGGCAGGGCAATTTGATCTTCAGATTGATGAGGCGGTGGATGCGGATATCCGATCGCGGCTGGATATTCGATTGCACGGCTAACCTCTTCCCATCAATCCCATGTAAAAACAATCCAACGCAAAATTCGATTGCCTTTCACGCGAAGATGAAGGATAAGGTGGCCAACAGGCATTAGACGCAAATGATCGGATGCCTTAGGATTTAATTTCCGGAAAGCCCATTCATTGACTTCTTTTGCCTCTCTCAGCCTTGCTGACGAAATTCACCGTGCTATTCGTGATAGCGGTTACACCAACCCCACCCCCATTCAGGCTCAAATGATCCCTCTCATTCAAGAGGGGCATGATGTGATCGGTCTGTCTCAGACGGGCACGGGGAAAACCGCGGCTTTCGTTTTGCCGATCCTCCATCAATTGGCCACCAGCAAAACCCGCGCCCGGCGAGGGTCGTGTTCGGTCTTGATTTTATCGCCGACACGGGAATTGACCAATCAGATCGCGGATACCGTCCGCCGCTATGGCAAATACATCAATTACGCGCAGGCCATCATTGTGGGCGGGGTCAGTTATCCGCCGCAGATCAAAGCCTTGCGGCGCGGCGTGGATATTGTTATCGCCACCCCGGGGCGCGCCCTTGATCATATCGAAAGCGGGGAATTGGGGCTGGATGAAACCACCACGATCATCCTCGATGAAGCCGATCAAATGCTTGATTTTGGGTTTTTGCCGGTGATCAAAAAGATCATCGAACGCTTGCCGGAACAACGCCAAGCGGTTCTATTATCAGCGACCATGCCGAAAGCGGTGAAAGGTTTGGCTGAATCGCTCATGACAGAGCCAAAATTGGTCGAAGCCACGCCGGAATCGAAACCGGTGGATCGGGTCAGCCAGCAAGTCATCATGGTGGAAAAAAGCCGCAAAAACATGGCGCTTCTTGAGATCATCTCCCAAAAAGAGGTGGATCGCGCGATTGTCTTTGTGCGGACAAAATTTGGCGCGGATCGGGTGCAGACCTTCCTCAATAATTATGGAATTCTCGCGGTTGCGCTTCACGGCAATAAAAGCCAAGGCCAACGCCAACGCGCCTTGGGGCAATTCCGCAAAGGCGAAGTCGCGGTCTTGGTGGCCACTGATATCGCAGGCCGCGGCATCGATATTGATGACGTCTCGCATGTGATCAATGTTGACCTGCCCAATATTCCCGAAAGTTATGTCCATCGCATTGGCCGCACCGCTCGTGCGGGGCGTGAAGGCGTCGCCATTTCCTTCTGCTCAAAAGGCGAAAAGCCGTTTCTGCGCGATATTGAAAAATTGATTGGCATGGACTTGCCTAAGCGTGCCGATGAGCCGGGCAAAGTGCTGATTAAACCCAGTGACGCCACCCCGCTCCGTGCTGAGCCTCGTTTTGATCATGGCAATAAACGTGGCGGTAAATCTGATCACAAGAGCGATTGGAAGAATGACCGGAAAAACGACAAGCGAAAATTTGGCAAAGGGAAATTGGCCAAAGATAGCGGCAAGCCTAAAGCGCCGAAGCCAAAACCAATTGATCCCAATCTTGTTCTTCCCGACGATTTGATGGATACCCGCCCAAAGGG
>CAJXME010000268.1 GCA_913056245.1 uncultured Alphaproteobacteria bacterium
GCGTTTGCCGCCGGGCACCGATTGCAACCAGTCGAGATAACCATTGGTGATGGTGGGCAGGGTAAAATCAAGGGCAATGTCCTGCCCTAAGGCTTCAGCGGCAAGCACGCCATAAAATGTATCCTGATGCTTGGCGGCGATATCCAAAAAGCGGAAGGATTCCTCCGCCCGGCCTTGAAGCATTTCACCGCGGCTCGCCCAAAAGGCCGCGCCCGAAATTTGCGACGATCGGGCATCGTCGAGCTGGGCTAAGACGCGAAAATAATTCAGCGATTCATCAATATTGCCGTGACGCCAAGCGGCTATCCCCGCGGTCCAATAAGCGGCAGGCACATCCACCCCCGCCAGCGCGATGGCTTGGCGCGCTTGTCGAATAGCATCAATATCTTTGCCATAGATAAAATAGCCATGAGCGATATCGGCGCGCAGCACCGCTTCTTCATATTTGGTCAAATAGCGCAGATTGGCTTTGGTCAAAAGGTTAAGACCACCCGTCGGATAACCTGACCGAATTTTATAGCGAATCTCGCGGGCAATGCTGCGGGTTTTGTGAGGCGCAGACCGGCCGGCATAGGACGCTGGAATGGTCACATAACTGCCGCCAAGGGAGGATCGGCCATAGCCGTTGAGATACCCTTTTTTCGGCGCTTTTGGTGCCGCCGCACCTTTGGGTTTGCGTTTTTTGGCAAGCCACGAAATCCGGCTTGCCGCGGGATGGTCGCTGTATAATTTGAGCCAATCGCGCAACTCGCTATAGGTGGAACGCCAGCCCGTGGGGTGCAAATACCGCTGGGACAAGACCCGCCCCATCAACAAATCATCGTCAAGGACTTTGATCAATTGATCAGCCTCTTTCCATTTTTTGTCTTGTTGAAGCGAGAAAATTTTCTGATAGCGGTCAACATCAGCGGCGGAAAGCGGTTTCGGCAAATCCAGATCATGCGGCTCAAACGGCGTCGTGGCGGCTTGCGCCATAGCCGTGCCAAGATGAAGGCTAAGCGCCAATAAAGCCGCGCCCAAAACCATCTGATTGAGCAAGCCCCCTTTAAGCAGGCCCCCATTGAGACAGCAAAGCCATTTCATCGGACGTTTCATCAAGGTCATGGTTTTGACTGTTGAACACGGCATATTGTCATCCTATCAAGACTGGGTCGATTGTAGCCAATCGCCATGGTGGCAATCAATCTCAATCCGCAAAAGGCTGATCATTTTCTTAATCTGTTGCGTGGATGCGACGATAAACGCGCCTCAAATCTTGCCAAGCCAAGGCTTTTTGCCCCGGGGTGCGCAACAAATACGCTGGGTGCAGCATCGGCAAAAGCGGCACAATGCCCGCGCCCGTATCGTAATCATGCCAGCGCCCACGCGTCTTTAAGATGCCTTCATTGGTGGCCAACAAGGCTTTGGTGGAAGACCCCCCAAGGGTGATGATCATCTTTGGCGCAACCAATTGAATATGACGACGTAGGATCGGCATAAAAGCGGCGACTTCCTCGCTGGTGGGGGTGCGATTCCCCGGCGGCCGCCAAAGCAAGATATTGGTGATGTAAAGACGTTGGCGATCAAGGCCGATGGTGGCAAACATTTGATCGAGCAATTGCCCGCTCACGCCCACAAAAGGCTTGCCTTGCCGGTCTTCATCGGCGCCGGGCGCCTCGCCAATCAGCATGATGTCGGCGTCAGGATTGCCATCGCAAAAGACCAAATTGGTGGCGGTTTTTTTCAACCCGCAACCATCGAATTCAGCGCAAAGATTCTTTAGCGTGTCGCGATCATTAATCGCCGCCCAATCGATGGCCGTAGAAGAAGAAGACGCCATGGATTGACCATCAGCAAAAGGCGTCATTGGCTCAGCAACTTCGGGGGTAGCAGAGGAGCTGTCTGAAGGCATCACCGCTGACGATGAGGCCTCCGAAGACGGGGCTCTATCCACCGCCGGGACCGATGGCGCAACCCAAGGCGTGTCCAACAAGGCTTCATCGGCGCCGAGTTCTACCTGAAGCCGCAACATGGCCAGCCATTCGTCTGAAGTCGTGTCTGAAGGAGCGTTCGGCGGCATCATGCTAATAAATGTCTTAATGTGGCGATTTGTTGCGTTGTCTTTTTTTAATATAAAGGAATGATTGAACGCGTCTAGTTGTGATAAAACAGATGACGACGATAAAGCGAAAAGGGGGTCGCGATGGAACGCGAATCGATGGAATTTGATGTTGTGATTGTTGGGGGCGGGCCGTCTGGGCTTTCCGCCGCTATTCGGCTCAAGCAATTGGCCAATGAAACCGGCAAATCCATTGAAGTCTGTTTGATTGATAAAGGCGCTGAAATCGGCGCTCATATCTTATCCGGCGCCGTGCTTGAACCGCGCGCCTTGAACGAGCTTCTGCCCAATTGGCAAGACCTTGGCGCCCCGCTTGACACGCCGGTGACCGATGATCGGTTTATGTTCTTGACCGAAACCGGCAGTTTCCGTCTGCCGACCCCGCCGCAGATGAACAATCACGGCAATTACATTATTTCCTTGGGCAATTTCTGCCGTTGGCTGGGCGAACAAGCCGAAGCCCTTGGCGTTGAAGTTTACCCCGGCTTTGCCGCCGCCGAAGTGCTTTATGACGAAGCGGGCAATGTGCGCGGCATCGCGACAGGCGATATGGGCATTGGCAAAGATGGCGAGAAGACCGACGCTTATGAACCGGGGATGGAATTGCTCGGCAAGCAAACCATCTTCGCCGAAGGGTGCCGCGGCCATTTGACCAAAACCTTGTTTGACCGCTTTGATTTGCGCGAAGGCAAAGACCCTCAAACCTACGCCATTGGCATTAAAGAATTGTGGGATATTGACCCGGCTAAATCG
>CAJXME010000269.1 GCA_913056245.1 uncultured Alphaproteobacteria bacterium
ACAGAAATCAAACCGTTCATCCGCGTCAGAATCGCCGCTTGCCGCGCCAAATCGACCGTTGCGGCGTCAAAAGGCTTAATCTCAAACGCGCCCATAGGGCCATTCCAGACCAGCGTTTTCGCCGTATTGAGCGCATCCACCGCAAGCGCCACGGTTTCTGGCCCTGCATCGAGGATCATGTCATCAGCATCCAGATGGTCTTTGCCCAGCGTGAGATGTCGTGCGTCGGCGCCGGCTTTGAATTCTTTAGCGACGATCACATCGACAGGAAGAATAATCCGGCACCCTGCCGCGTCAGCGCTGTTTAAGATCGCTCGCGCTTGGTCTGCCATATCCGTTTCTGCTAAAGACGCGCCAATATCGACCCCTTGGGCAAAGAGGAAAGTGTTGGCCATGCCGCCGCCGATGATCAAAGCATCGACTTTCGCGACAAGGTTATTCAGCACCGCCAATTTGGTTGAGACTTTTGCGCCGCCCACCACCGCCACAACGGGTTTCTTCGGCACTTCCAGCGCCGCCGCCAAGGCGGTCAGTTCCGCCGCCATCAACGGCCCCGCATAGGACGGCACCAAGCCAGCGATCACCGAAATTGACGCATGGGCACGGTGGCTTGCGGAGAAAGCATCATTGACATAAAGATCAATGCCTTTGGCGAGAGCCGCGGCGAAATCAGCATCGCCTTTTTCTTCGCCTTGGTGAAAGCGCAAGTTTTCCAGCAATAAAACATCACCATTCACCATGCTGGCGACCGCCGCTTCGACCTCCGCGCCAATGCAATCACTCACAAAAACCACGTTTTGGTCAATAGCTTTGGCCAAAGCCGGGGCAATCGGCTCAAGCGACATGCTATCAACGCGCTCGCCTTTTGGGCGCCCATAATGTGCCGCCACCACGACTTTTGCCCCCCGCGCGGCAAGATCAGCAATGCCCGGGGCGGTGCGATCAATGCGGGTGGTGTCGGTGATTTGCCCTTCGGCCATCGGCACATTCAAATCCGTGCGAAAGAAAATCACTTTGCCGCTGACATCAATATCGGCAATCGAAAGGCGGGAGAGATCAGCAAGAGATATAGTCGACATGGGCTAGCGCTTATTCCTATAAAATGATACACCGATTTACCACGGCAGGCGCCATGAAACAACCTATGCAACCAGTGATTTATTTATGATACCGATCTATGTCATCGCGCTGGAGTCTTCGCAAGACCGCCGCCAGAATATGACCAAACGTCTTGATGATGTCGGTCTTAAATTCACCTTTATTGACGCCGTGCTGGGCAAGACCATCCCACCCGCAGAACAAGCGCGGCTGATCTCGGCAAAACGTCAAGATTACCTTGCCGCGCCCATGTCAGAAGGCGCGTTAGGATGCTTGTTGAGCCACCGCAAGGCTTGGCAAATGTTGCTCGACAGCAAAGCCGATATGGCGCTGGTGCTGGAAGATGACGCGATGCTATCGCCGGATACGCCAATGATTTTGGAGCGGATCAAACGCCTCAAAGGCCGGTTTGATATCATCAGCCTTGAGCGCCGGTTATCGCGCCCCTTGGTTGATATCGCTCAACTGTCAGAGGCTCATCGCCTCACCCATACGCAATTCAACAATTCTGGAGCGACGGGCTATGTCATCACCAAAAAGGCGGCGCAGCGTTTGCTCGATCTTTCTATTCCCGCTATTTATGAAGTCGACACGCTGATGAACCGCTGGTGGGAACACGGCATGCCGTTCTTAATCGTGCAGCCTGCCCTTGTTCAAGAAGATGATCTCAACAGCACCATTGGTTATCCAAGCGAAAAACCAACATGGCCAGTCGACCGGCTTAGCCATGAGATTAAGCGGCGTTTCAATCGCTTTCTTGATTCCATGACCAAACGCCGGTCTTTTGGCGCCATGATCGCAACCGCTAAAATGAGGTTAATGGGGACAAACCCCAGTGAAACCCAAAACAATCCGTCTTTTCCCAACCTGATCAAAATGACCAACCCAGATGACTGACCCAAGCCCATCCAAAACCGCAAGCCAAGAATTTTGGGATGGCGTCAAAGCGGAGATGCCGCTGATGCTTGGCGTCATGCCTTTTGGGATGGTGTTTGGCGTGCTCGGCACAGAAGCGGGCCTTGATCCGATTGTGGTCATGGCGATGTCGGTGATTATCTTCGGCGGGGCCAGCCAAGTGGTGTTCGCGCAAATGGCCAGCGCTGGGGCAAGCGGCTTGGTGATCGCGTCTACTGTGGGGATTTTGAATCTTCGCCACGCGCTCTATTCCGCCAGTTTAACGCAGTATTTCAATGATCTGCCCATGCGATGGCGCATCCTGTTGTCCTATTTGCTCACCGATGAAGCCTTTTTTGTCTCGCTTCACCGCATGCAAACACAGCCCCCCTCGCCGTTCATGCATTATCATATGCTGGGAACGGGCGGCCTGCTCTGGATCATGTGGCAAATCACAACCGCCATTGGCGTAGGGCTGGGGGAATTGATACCGCCATCGTTAAATCTTGGCTTTGCTATTCCGCTCACCTTTATGGCCATCACCCTGCCCCTCATTCGGTCAGCCCCCGCCTTGATTGCCTTGATTGTTGCAGGAACCATAACCATCCTTGGCCAAGATTGGCCATGGAATATTTGGATCATCATCGCTGGCATCATCGGCATGGTGGCGGGTTTCTTGGCGGAACAGATCATGCCTAAACGCGAATCTGAGGGAGGCGCGTGATGATCTGGCTGGTGATGATTGCATCTGGGTTGATGACCTTCGCGGCGCGGTTTTCAATGATCGGCTTGTTTCGCGATCGGGAATTGCCTAAGTTTTTCCGGCAGTTTCTGGCTTATGTCGCGCCGTCGGTTT
>CAJXME010000270.1 GCA_913056245.1 uncultured Alphaproteobacteria bacterium
AAAGATCAAAACCCTTCTCGACCCTCATGGCGCGGTGGCGGGCGATCCGCGCGGGTGCAGGCTCGCACCACCCCAAGCGCGCAGCCGAACCCCTGCCCTCCCGGTCAGATCGGCGGTCAATACAAACCGCTGACCGAACGCGCTTTGACCCAGATTATCGACACCGCTTTTCATCTCTTAGCGCATATGGGGATGGGGGATGTCCCCAGACGATTCCAAGACTTGGCTTTGGCCAAGGGTGCTCACCTCAATGATCGCGGCCGGCTTTGTTATGCCCGTGCTTTGGTTGAAGACACGATTGACGGCGCTGCCAAAGAATTTGTTTTATATGGCCGCGACCCCAAACATGATCTTGAAATTGGCGGTGAGCGCGTCTTTTTTGGAACGGGCGGGGCGGCGGTGCAAACCCTTGATCTGGATAGCGGCATCTACCGCCCATCGACCTTGCGCGATCTTTATGATTTCACCCGCCTGATTGATCGCCTCGACAATGTCAGTTGGTTCACGCGATGTTGCGTGGCCACCGATATTCCCGATATCGCTGATTTGGATATCAACACCGCCTATGCTTTGTTGCGCGGCACCACCAAACATGTCGGCACCAGTTTCACGCTCGCGGAAAATGTCGCGCCGATCATTTCTATGTTTGATCAAGCCCTTGGCGGCGACGGGGCTTACCGAAAGCGTCCTTTCTGTAAAGCGCATATCAGCCCTGTGATTTCCCCCATGCGTTATGGCGAAGATGCCGTTGATGTCACCTTTGCTTGCATTGAACATGGCGTCCCCATCAACGCGATCATCGCCGCGCAATCGGGAGCGACAGCGCCCGCGCCGCTTGCGGGTATGCTGGCGCAAACCACCGCTGAAACTTTGGCGGGGTTGATGCTCGTCAATTTGATTGAGCCGGGCTATCCCATGATCTTTTCCAATTGGCCGCTGGTGATTGATTTGCGCACCGGCGCGTTTTGCGGCGGCGGCGGTGAAATTTCCTTGCTCAACGCGGCGTCAGGGCAAATCGCCAATCATCTGGGCCTGCCCGGCGGCGTCGCGTCTTCCATGGCGGATGCCAAAGCCGTCGATGCGCAGATGGGCATGGAAAAGGCATTATCGTCTTTAGCCGCCGGTTTAGCGGGGTCGAATATGATCTACGAATCAGCGGGCATGATGGCCAGCCTTTTAGGGGCGTCTTTCGAAGCCTTTGTGCTGGATAATGAAATGCTCAGCCATATCCACCGCACCATCCGCGGCATTGAAGTCAATGATGAGACGTTGAGCATCGAAGCGATTGAACAAGCGGTTTATGGCGAGGGGCATTTCCTCGGCGGGGATGACACCATCGCCGCCATGCAACGCGATTATTTCTACCCCATTTTGGCGGATCGCAATGACCCAGACACTTGGGCGGAGGCCGGCGCGGATGATATTTGGGCAAAAGCCCGCGAACAAGCACGCCACATCCTCGCCAGCCATCACCCCGATTACTTATCGCGTCAAGCCGATGATTGGATCAGAGATCGCTTTCATATTTTGCTGGATTAAAGAGATCAGGCCTGCGCTATTCAATTTTCATCTTAGCGATGGCCTTATCGCCAATATTATTAGCGCCCCTTTCCACAAGCAGGCGGTCAAGCCAGGTCGTTTCCATTTCAGGCACTGAACTCAACAAAAGTTCCGTATAGGGATGATGCGGCGGAGCAAAGACGTCTGATTTCTGCCCCTTATCCACAACAAGACCATCTTTCATGACAATGACCTGATCAGCAATCGCGCGCACCGTGGCGAGATCATGGGTGATAAACATATAGGAAAGATCAAGTTCCCCTTGAAGTTTATCGAGCAATTTCAGGATGCCTTCAGCCACAATCTGGTCAAGGGCGCTCGTGACTTCATCGCAAATGATGATGCTCGGTTCAGCGGCAATAGCCCGCGCGATCCCAATACGCTGTTTCTGACCGCCAGAGAGTTCTGACGGCAATCGATCGATAAACTGGTTAGGCTCCATCTCAATCATGCGGAGAAGGTCACAGACGCGCTCATCAAGCGCTTTTCCTTTAAGCCCCAAAAACATACTGGCTGGGCGGCCAAGCAGTTCGCGGATACGCAGTTTGGGGTTAAGCGCCGTATCAGCCATTTGATAAATCATCTGCACTCGGCGAAGTTGATCGCGGCTGCGATGTTCGAATTTTGCAGGGAGTTTCTGCCCTTCAAAAAGCACCTCGCCTTCACGTTGGCTGAGAAGACCGGTGATCACCCGCGCGGTCGTTGATTTGCCGCTTCCAGACTCGCCGACCACCGCAACGGTTCGGCCTTTGCTGATGCTGAAGGACACATTTTTGAGAACATCGACATGGCTTGAATCCCCCGCCGTAATGTTTTTCAACTCAAGCACGGGGGTGTTTTTGTGATCTTCTTTCTTTTCTTTGCGCACAAATTTACGCACCGCCCAAAGCGACTTTGTGTAATCCTCTTTAGGGGATTTTAACATACGCTTTGTTTCGGCCTCTTCGACCTCGACTCCCTTCAGCAAGACCTTGACCTTATCGGCCATCTGCGCAACCACGGCAAGATCATGACTGATATATATCGCGGCGGTATTGAACTCTTTGACAATATCTCGGATGGCGGCAAGAACCTCGATTTGCGTGGTGACATCAAGCGCCGTGGTCGGCTCATCAAAAATGATCAGGTCTGGCCGGCATGCCAATGCCATTGCCGTCATGGCGCGCTGAAGCTGCCCGCCAGACACTTCATGCGAATAACGAAGGCCAAATTGATCGGGGTCAGGCAAGTTCATCTTGTCGAAAAGTTCAATCGCATAGGACACCGCATCTTC
>CAJXME010000271.1 GCA_913056245.1 uncultured Alphaproteobacteria bacterium
TTACTCAAAATTGTAATCGAAAAAAGTTAATAAATCGTTAAGCCCTGCAACCCCTAACGCTGTTTCGCTTCCCAGTCTTCGAAGACAAACGGCGTGTCATTCGCCCGTGGCAGGGGGGATCGGCCGAGGATATGGTCCGCCGCTTTTTCCCCCGTCATGATCGACGGCGCGTTCAGATTGCCATTGGTGATCCGCGGGAAGATCGAACTATCCGCCACCCGCAAGCCATCAACGCCAATCACCCGGCATTCGGGGTCAACCACCGCCATGGGGTCAGCCGCGTCGCCCATCCGCATCGTCCCGCAGGGGTGATACGCGCTTTCCGCATGCTCGCGAATAAAGGCGTCAATCGCCGCGTCGCTGGTGGCGTCTTCACCGGGTTGAATCTCCCGCCCGCGGTAAGGGTCCATCGCCGGTTGATGCAATATCTCACGGCTGAGGCGAATGCATTTCCGAAACTCATCCCAATCATCGGGATGGCTCATGTAATTAAAGCGAATCTCCGGCGCGTCTTCCGCCTTGGCCGATCGAATGCGCACATGGCCACGGGATTTTGACCGCATCGGCCCCACATGCAATTGAAAGCCATGGCCTTCCGACGGCGCGGTGCCATCATAGCGGATCGCCACGGGCAGAAAATGATATTGAATATCCGGGTAAGACACGCCCTTATCGGAACGGATAAAGCCCAAGGTTTCAAAATGATTGGTCGTCCCCGGCCCTGTCTTGGTGAACAGCCATTGCGCGCCAATCCGCGCTTTTGAAAACAGGTTGAGGTATTTGTAAAGCGTGATCGGCTGAAGGCATTCGACCTGAAAATACACTTCCAGATGATCTTGCAGGTTTTCGCCTACGCCTCCACGTTCCGCCACCGGCGTGATGCCATGGGATTTCAGCAAGGCCGCGGGGCCAATCCCCGAGCGTTGCAAGATTTGCGGCGAATTGATCGCCCCCGCCGCGGAAATCACCTCTCGCGTCACAAAAGCATCATGGGATTGACCGCGATGATGATACCGCACCCCGATGGCGCGCTTGCCGTCAAACAGAATCCGATCGACCCGCGCGCGCGTCACCAGCCGCACATTGCCGCGCTTTAAGGCTGGCTTCAGGTAAGCGTTCGCCGCTGACCATCGCCGCCCTTGATAAACCGTCATATCAGCCGCGCCAAAGCCTTCTTGGCGGTAGCCGTTGTAATCGGACGTGGCGGTGTATCCCGCTTGTTCCGCCGCCGCGACAAAAGCATCATGCAAGGGGTTGTCGCGCTTGCCGCGGGTGACGTGCAAAGGCCCTGCGCGACCGCGAAAGCCATCATCGCCGGCATGGGCGTGTTCCATCCGCTTGAAATAGGGCAAGACATCGGCATAACCCCAGCCTTTGGCGCCGGTTTCTTCCCAATGCTGGTAATCGCCGGGGTTGCCGCGCACATAGATCATGCCATTGATCGAGGATGAACCGCCGATCACTTTGCCGCGGGGGCAGACCAACCGCCGCCCATTAAGGCTGTCTTCCGGTTCCGCTAAATATTCCCAATCATAGGTTTTCATGTTCATCGGATAGGATAAGGCGGCGGGCATCTGGATGAAGGGGCCCGCATCTGAGCCGCCAAATTCCAGCACCAGCACGCGGTTTTGGCCATCTTCCGACAAGCGGTAAGCCATGGCTGACCCCGCCGAGCCAGAGCCGATGATGATGTAATCCCAATCAGACATAACGCCCCCTTTCGCGCCGTTAAGGCTTCAGACGGTCGGCGTGCCAGCGGATATGATCACCCATGAAACTCGAAACAAACCAATAGGAATGATCATAACCCGGTTGCAGGCGTAAGGTCAGGTCAATGCCCGCCGCTTCCGCCGCCGCCGCTAATCGTTCGGGCATCAGATGCTCATCTTTGAACGGGTCTGCCGCGCCCTGATCAACCAGCATATCTTTGCCCCAGCCGTGGCTCGCCATCAATTGGCAAACGTCATAACGCTCGCCATCTTTTCCGCCACGATATTCATCAAGCGCCCGTTGCCCCCAAGGCGTCGCCGTCATCGCGCTGATCGGCGCAAAAGCAGAAACCGACTGAAACAGATCAGGGTTCTTCATCGCCAAGCCAAGCGCGCCATGGCCGCCCATCGAATGCCCGGTGACGCCAAGACGGCTCCGATCAATCGGCGCGTGTTCCGCCACCAGATCAGGCAATTCTTTGATGACGTAATCTTCCATTTGATAATGCTCAGCCCAAGGGGCTTCGGTGGCGGTCATGTAATAGCCCGCGCCTTGACCAAGCGAGAACTCCTCATCATCCGCCACCGCCGGGCCGCGTGGCGAGGTATCGGGGAAGACCAGCACCATGCCGGCCTTTGCGGCATAGGCCTGGGCGCCGGCCTTGGTGGCGGCGTTCTCCCAGGTGCAGGTCAGCCCCGACAGATAATAAAGACAAGGGAATGGCCCTTTGCCTCTGGGGATGAAGACCGCGAATTCCATTTCGCACCCGGTCACGCCGCTCGGATGGCGGACAACCACATGCCGACCGCCATGCAGTCCCGTATCAACAAGGATTTACATCATGTCTGCTTAGAATATCACCACCGACCGGATGCTTTATCCCTTATGCATGACATCGCACGCCGGGTTGATCTCTTCAAGCGGCATGGTATGGGTGATCATCGGATCGATCTCGATCTTGCCGTCCATGTACCAGTCGACGATCTTCGGCACGTCGGTGCGGCCGCGCGCCCCGCCAAAGGCGGTGCCACGCCAGCTGCGTCCGGTGACGAGCTGGAACGGGCGGGTGGAGATTTCCTGACCGGCGCCAGCGACACCGATGATGATGGATTCACCCCATCCC
>CAJXME010000272.1 GCA_913056245.1 uncultured Alphaproteobacteria bacterium
CGCCTATCGGCAGGCAAAGCGTGATTAATGTGACGGTGATCATTAGGATGCCCAATTCCGAGTAATCAGCGGCGGAAACGATCTCGCCCGTGAGTTTGTCCTTCACTTCCCTTGTCACGATAAAAATCTGATTGAGGTATTTGGTGCCCAGCGAACTTGCGGAGAGAGCCAGATTGGTGAAGGACGCGAACACCGCGAAAAACGTGGCTTTCATATTTGCAGGCGCATTTTTTGCAATCCATGCCAGCAGCGGGATCATGGAAACCTGACCGAGGGGCGATTCCATCGCGGTGTTGATGATGGCAATGAATTTTGCATCGACCACGCCGCCAGTTATTGAGGCGGTCCAATGATGCAACCCGTAATACATCCCGATGCTCGGCAGGAAAAGCACCGTGCCTGCAATCGTCAGTACAACCATGATACGAGCAATCGAATTCCGCGCCATGAACGGCCGCAACAGAATGATCCCGGCGAGGGTAAGCACCGATGCCAGAAGAGAGAGAACAGAAAAGAACTGCTCATTGAACAGCAAAACGTCAATCTCAAACCAAGTTAATCCGGGCCCGGGGCTTGGCATCGCGCGGAAGACAAAGATGATCACCGCCGTTCCGATGATCATGAGTCTCTGGGATTCGGGTAGATAAGAAACAAGGCGGCTCATAAGGAAAAGAATGATCGCCGCCGAACCAGCGAAAACAATTTCCTGCGCAAATGGCAGATTGAAGGCGCCAATGCTCACCGAGAAGATGACGAAGATAAGGCTGCCAAGAAGCACCGACCAATTGACTTTGGTCTTCTCCCTCATGGCGTCTTCCATGGGGGGCGCAATGCCTCGGGCGGCAAAATCTCTTGCCGATTTCACCGCGAGCCACCAAGCCAGCAAGACACCGAGAACGGATATCACCGGGATGATCAAGGCATAGAGGTAAATATCGGCATAGAGATCAATGCGCTGGCTTTCGCCCAGATCATCAACGCCGCTGAACAGAATGACATTCGCAAGGGCTACAAGCACCGTGCCGCCGATGATCGCAAAGCGGCCAAGCATTTGCATGGTTGTATGCATGGCTTTGATTTGTTGATCAGGAAAAGGGGAGCCATCCTTTTGCATGGCTGGCACAGCCTCAACCGTCATGGCATCGGCGACAACATCCTGAATGACATATCCCACTGGCGCGAGGATGACGCTGATCACATACCACGTTTCAACGGGCAGGATTGATGACATCATTGACGTATGGCCGATCAACCCGTGCATGATCAGGAGGCTGGCCGCAATCACTGAGGCGCCCACAAAAACCATATAGTTCTTATGCTTCCAGATGAGATCAACCAAATGGCCAAGCGGCATCTTAAGCGCCCATGGCAAACCCGCCCAGAACCCCAGCCCCGCAAGAAAAGCCGCCGATAAATCAAGATAATCCTTGATGAAGAACGTGCCGACAATGGCCGTTAGACCTGAGATTCCCGCAGCGGCATAGACCATAAGCGGGGGCAGATAACTCAGCCTGAACTGCCGAGGCAAATCGGTAAAAGCGGTAAGGATATATTTGAACAAACTGACCATATAGAAAAGAGTATATCAAGAACAAGGCGAGTCCAATCATCATTTGATGTTGTCTCAAAGCCGTCGGGCAACCTGCTGAGCGTGGATCATTTCCGTGTCTTGTCTTGAGCGCTATGAAGAAATTTTATGGCCGGATTATGCTTTGGTTTTGCCCGTTTCAACAACCTCAATCATCGACGGGCCGGTTGATTGTTTGGCCAGATTGATGGCGGTTTTGGTCGCGCCTTTGATATGGTCACAGCGTTGAAACGGGATGCCATAGGCTTTGGCAATATCTTCAAAAAGAGGGGGCTTCGGATCACAGCCAATCGGTTCAACCCCCACCGCTTGCATGGACGTGCTGATTTCCTGATAACCGTGGTTGTTCCAAATAATGAAAGTGATATTGAGGTCTTCCTGTTTTGCCACCATCAATTCGGGCAGGCTAAACTGAGCGCCGCCATCGCCGGTGATGCAAATCACATCCGCTTCAGGATCAGCGATAGCCGCCCCAATCGCAGCGGGAATGGCATAACCCAAAGCCCCAAACCCGGTGGCGGCATTAAACCAACCTGCTGGCCGGTCATGGTCATAATAAAGATTGCCGGCATAGATCGGCTGGGCTGAATCGCCAACCATGATCGCATTAGGGCATGCCTCACGAATTTCATCCAAAAAATGGGATAGATGGCGCATATCATCGCCAATTTCATCAAAGGCGTCATCGCGTGCTTTTTCAGCCCGCGCCGCGCCATCCCCATCTTTAGGAGCATCAGCCATTTCCGCAAGAAGACGGCGCAAGACCTCATCAACATCACCATGGATCGCCAGCGCATCAGGCGTGGTGGTCAATTGATCCGCGCCAATATCAACACGGATCAGTTTTTTAATCTGAGGCATGGTATCAGTGGCATACATATCGAAATCGGTTTGGCCAAATTCCGTCCCCAAGGCCAAAACAACATCGGCGGCTTCGATCAATTTTTTGACGGCGTTAAGGCTTGGGCTTGCGGGCACGCTTAAAGGGTGATGATGCAAAACACCCCTTGCGTTGACGGTTTGCACCACCGGCGCGTCACAGTATTCGGCCAGCATCTGGATCGATGCCGATGCTCTCTTTGCCCCGCCACCAGCGATGATCACAGGTGTTTTTGACGATTGAAGAAACTCGATGGCTTTGGCGATCACTTGGTCTTCCGCCTGCGGCTTTGGGGGCATCTCATGGGAAAGCGCCGATGTGTCATAGGGTTTAGGGGTAACATCCAAGGGAATTTCGATA
>CAJXME010000273.1 GCA_913056245.1 uncultured Alphaproteobacteria bacterium
GGCGAGGTGAAGTGACCACCGCCCATGGCGTCATCCAAACCCCCGTTTTCATGCCCGTTGGCACCGCCGCCACGGTGAAGGCCATGACCGTCGATGATGTCTGGGCCACCGGGGCGATGATCATCTTGGCCAATACCTATCACTTGATGTTAAGGCCTGGGCCTGAGCGCGTCGAACGTTTGGGCGGCGTTCGGAAAATGATGGGATGGAATGGGCCTCTCTTGACCGATTCTGGCGGTTTCCAAGTCATGTCCCTGGGGGATTTGCGCGATATTGACGATGATGGCGTGACCTTTCGGTCGCATCTCGATGGATCAAAACATCGCCTGACGCCAGAACGGTCCACCGATATTCAGCGGATGCTGGACGCCACCATCACCATGGCCTTTGACGAATGCACCCCGTTTCCAGCGGAAAAGGATGTGGCAGCGTCTTCGATGCGCATGTCGATGCGGTGGGCAAAACGGTGCCGCGAGGCCTTTGTTCATCGCCCGGGCTATGGGCAGTTTGGGATCGTTCAAGGGTCGATTTACCCTGATTTGCGCGCCGAAAGCGTCGCCGCCCTTGAAGCCCTCGATTTTGAAGGCTATGCCGTCGGCGGCTTAGCGGTGGGCGAAGGGCAGGCGGCTATGTTTGAAACCCTTGAAGTCACCACGCCTTTGATGCGCGCCGATAAACCACGCTATTTGATGGGGGTCGGCAAGCCTGCGGATATTATTGGTGGGATTGCTCGCGGCATTGATATGTTCGATTGCGTCATGCCAACCCGATCAGGGCGAACGGGCCAAGCCTTTACCCGGCGAGGCAGCGTCAACATCAAGAACGCGCGTC
This sequence comes from uncultured Alphaproteobacteria bacterium, assembly GCA_913056245.1. Taxonomy (GTDB): domain Bacteria; phylum Pseudomonadota; class Alphaproteobacteria; order Puniceispirillales; family UBA1172; genus JAGWAQ01. Next base: position 832 of record CAJXME010000273.1, read on the forward strand.
ACGCCGATGACCCAAGACCCTTGGATGCCGAATGCTCTTGCCCGGCTTGCACCACCTATAGCCGCGCTTACCTGCATCATCTGTTTAAGGCGGAGGAAGTCTTAGGCTTGATGTTGTTGTCGCGGCATAACATCACTTATTATCAGGATTTAACCCGTGGCGCGCGTGATGCGATTGCAGAAGGGCGATTTGACGCCTATCAGCAGGATTTTCATGATCGCTATGACAGCGCCGATATTGAGCCGATCTAACACCTTTATTTTGACGGTCTGGCATTTGAGCGGTCTGGATAATTTTTTGATTTTCCGCCATGCTAGGGCATGACAAGAACCACCCCTGATCCAATCCACCGCATCCGCCAGCGCATACGCCAGCGTATCCGCGACGATGCCTTGGCGGAAGGGTTTGGCGAGGTCGCTTTTACCCCGGCAAGAGCCAATCCCATTTTAGAAGAACGGATGGAGGCTTTTTTAGCCCAAGGCCATCACGCTTCAATGGAATGGATGGTGGAAACCAAAACGCGCCGCGTTGCCCCAACTGCCATGTGGGATCAAGCCAAAACCGCCATTGTTCTGGTGATGAATTACGGCCCTGATCATAACCCTATGGATAATCTCAACGCCATGGAAGGCGGGAATATTTCCGTTTATGCCCGTGGCCGCGATTACCATGACGTGATTAAGGGGAAACTGAAGCAAATCGCCGGCCGCATCGCCTCAAGAGAAGGGGTGTCCGTTAAAGTCTTTGTGGATACCGCCCCATTGATGGAAAAGCCTTTGGCGGCAGCGGCGGGATTAGGCTGGCAGGGCAAGCATACGAATCTGGTCTCGCGCGCTTTTGGATCATGGCTGTTTCTCGGCGTAATCCTCACCGACGCGGATTGGGCGGATGATGATATTCACCATGATGATCACTGCGGCACCTGCACGCAATGCCTTGATATTTGCCCCACCATGGCTTTCCCCGCGCCATATCAACTCGACGCGCGGCGGTGCATTTCCTATTTGACCATTGAACATGATGGCTTGATCGATGAAGAGTTCCGCGCCCCCATGGGCAACCGCATTTTTGGTTGTGACGATTGCTTGGCGGTATGCCCATGGAATCGCTTTGCCTCACTCGGCCAAGAGGTGAAATTGCAGGCCAAAGACGCGCTAACATTGCCGCCGCTTATCGAATTGCTGGCCTTGGACGAAGACGGGTTCAAGAAAAGATTTGCTGGAACGCCGGTGCGACGGGCAGGGGTCATCAACTTCAAACGCAATGTTCTGATCGCGATTGGAAATTCAAATAATCCGCATTATATCAGTGCGTTAAAAGGCTATCTTCACCATGATAATGAGGTGATTAAGGCCACCGCCATTTGGGCGATCAAGCGCTTGTCCTCCCCGTCGGAATTTGCCGCGCTTCGTGAGCAGCATCACTCCATGCAAGATAGCGAGGTCATCCAACAGGAATGGCAAACGGAATAAAATTCATGCCCTGTAAGTTTAGGTGTTTGGACGCTGATCGAAGGAGTGGAGCGGCGTGCGGGAATCGAACCCGCGGCTCTAGCTTGGAAGGCTAGGGTATTACCATTATACGAACGCCGCGCTGTGATCGTTAATTTTGATCGGCAGAAGATCAAGGGCTAGCCATTGACCTCTTACCCCTTTTCTTTGGCATTTTCAGGCGTTTATGTCCAGAGATTTCCCAAAAATTAAGCGGAAAAATTTATTAACTTTTTTCTCTTGCATTAACGATATTTTAACACTTCTTCATTACCATCTACGATAAAGCATCTCCAATTTGATGTTTTGACTGTTCATTTTTCTGATGCTGAAACCAAAAACTGCACTTGATCAGGATATGGACACCAACGACATGTCATTATTCGAAAAATACATCAAACTCACGATCTCATCTTTAACGCCTGTCAGCTATACTATTGATCTATCCCGTTATTTTATAGAGCCACCGGCAGGCAGTTCAAATTTTTATCAACGCTCCGATCAA
>CAJXME010000274.1 GCA_913056245.1 uncultured Alphaproteobacteria bacterium
CCTTGAGGGGCGAATTTGCCGCGCTCACCAAAGAGGAAAGCCGTGGGTTCTTCTTCCAGCAATTCAATCTCATAGACCGCACCAAGGCCGCCACGATGCTTGCCCTCGCCGCCGGAATCAGGCCGCAATCCCCATTCCGTAAACATGACGGGGTAAGCCGCTTCTAAAATTTCCAAAGGCGGGATCGTCGCGGTGGAAATCGGGGCATTGCCATGGTTCAAGCCATCACCTTCAGGATGCCCCCCATGCCCACCCCCAAAGAAGGAGAACATCACCCAACGCTTACCTTGATCTCGATAGCCTGAAATCGAAAGCGCGTTGATCGTGCCATAAGCGCAACCATTAACCTTTTCTGGCGCGGCGTGCTGAAAGGCTTGAAACATCACATCGATCAGGCGGAGGATGGTTTCGGTATATCCTCCCACGGGCTTTGGCGCTTTGACGCTGAGGAAACTGTCTTCAGGGATAATGAATTCCACAGGTTGCAAGACGCCGGCATTAGCGGGAACATCGGTGAAAATATGCTTAAGCGCGACATAAGTGGCGGCGATAGTTGTTGAACGCGAAATATTGACCGGCCCCGCGCAAGCCTCGCTGGATTGGCTGAAATCAATGGTCAACGCATCACCTTTGATGGTCATATCAACCGCCAATTTTAACGGCGTATCATGAACGCCATCGTTATCCAGATAATCTTCAACAGAAATCGTGCCATCGGGCAGGTTTGACAAATGATCGCGCATCATTTTTTCAGCGCGTGCCCGTAACAGACGCAAGGCCGTCGCCACATTGCCCTCGCTGAATTCATCCAAGAGGTTATGAAGACGCTCTTCGCCCAGATCAAGGGCGTTGATCTGGCCATTCAAATCCCCATAAAGCGAATTTGGCAGGCGTGAATTGGCGGAGAGAATATCGACAATATCTTTGCGCATGACACCGGAATCAAACAGTTTTACCGGCGGGATCAACATGCCTTCTTGGAAACATTCTGTGGCTTCAGGGTTGTAATTGCCGGGTACATTACCGCCAACATCATGCCAATGTCCAACCGATGCCAAATAACAGAAGACTTTACCGTCGCGAAAGATTGGCTTAACCAACCGGAAATCCGAAAGATGGGTGCCGCCGTCATAAGGGTCATTGAAAATGAACACATCGCCTTCATTCAGCCCCCCTTCCCGCGCCACTTTATCGATCACCGCTTTCACAGCAAACGCCATCACACCAACGAAAATTGGCAAGCCTGATTTCCCTTGGATCAAGGTTTCGCCTGTTTCACCATCATAAATGCCATGGCTGGCGTCATGGGCTTCGGCGATAATGGGATTGAAGGCCGACCGAAATAACGTGGCGTCCATTTCATCGGCAATTTGTTCAAGCCGCCCCTTCAAAATCGCAAGGGTGACGGGGTCCATATCTTCAACAATCATCTGAATACCCTAAGTGTTATTTGTATTTTTCCCCTAACGCCATCAGCGCCTCGGTTTCAATAATGGTGTTTAATCCTTGAAAATCATGCATGCGCTCTGCAAAGGCGTTGTTGTTGCCATGAGCCAATAGCCCGCCGTAATAGGCTTGCAGGTGATGGGCAATGGCGCGCACCGCTCCACCTGGGAAAATGGCAATACGATAGCCTAAATCAGCCAAATCCTTCGCGCTATTGATGGGGGTCTTACCGCCCTCAACCATATTGGCCAGAAGAGGGATTTGACCCGCAAATCGCGCTGTCAGCATTTGCATTTCTTCAAGCGATTGCGGGGCTTCAATGAATAAGATATCCGCCCCAGCGTCTTTATACATCTCCGCGCGATCAAGCGCCGCGTCAAGCCCTTCCACCGCGCGAGCATCGGTGCGAGCGATGATCAGCGTGTCGTCATTTTGCCTTGCATCGAGTGCCGCTTTGATCTTGCCCACCATTTCTTGGGAAGGCACCAAGGTTTTACCGTCGAGATGCCCGCAACGTTTCGGGAAGGATTGATCCTCCAACTGGATGGCGGCGGCGCCTGCCCGCTCAAAACCGCGCACGGTGCGTTGAACATTCAAGGCATTGCCAAAGCCAGTATCGGCATCCACGATCACGGGCGTATCAATGCGATCGGTGATCGCCGCCAACGTGTCGTGAACTTCAGAGACGCTCACCAAACCGATATCAGAGCGCCCGAAACGGGTATAAGCGATGCTGGCGCCTGATAAATAAACAGCCTCAGCCCCCGCTTGGGTGGCGATCAATCCAGACAACGCATCATAAATGCCTGGGGCAAGTACAAATCCTGATTGCAGTAACGATCGTAACGACATGATGCTATCCTTGGACCTCAATGGGGAACTTTATTGTGGGACGGGTCAGCAAAGCGTTTTTCCAGATGACCGACCAAGCCACCATCCAGAATAAGCGCGCGAAGGAAATCAGGCAAAGGTTCTAATGCGACCACCGTATGATCTTCGTCAAAGGTCAGGCTAGCCTGATCAAAATCAAAGGACACGGACGCTCCATCAACCCATTCTGGGCGGTTTAATTCTGCCTCTGGGATCACCAAAACCGGCAAGCCAAGATTAATGGCGTTGCGGTAGAAAATACCAGCAAAACTTGGAGCGATGACCGCGGCTATCCCCAGATGCTTGAGCACCTCTGCCGCTTGTTCGCGCGATGACCCGACGCCCATATTCGCCCCCGCCATCAGCACATCCCCCGGTTGCACGATCTGGTTATTGGTAACCAGGATTTCACTCACCGTACCGGGAACTTCCGGCGCAATCGGAACCACAGACGAGGCGATCGACGGGCCCCGAGGGTCTGGCCGTCGCTACCGGCTTCCTGGTGATC
>CAJXME010000275.1 GCA_913056245.1 uncultured Alphaproteobacteria bacterium
TTTGGTTTTGGCCATAAATCGGCACATCTTCAATTTTGCAGACCCGCTCTGAAACAGGGGTTTTGCGGATATAGGTTGACGTCAAGATTTCGACATTATTGACCGTTCCTGTCATCGTCCGGATGGCGGTTTGATCCGCCATGGCTTGGCCAGGCAAGGTTGCCAGCGCCATTGTGCCCATCATCAAGCCCAAAGCACCGGTGGTGGCTTTCTTGCGTATCGCAAGTTTGCGTGGTGAAGAGGTCTTCATTATTTTGCTCCATTCTCAGGACATACTGGTTATGATTATCATAAATCAAACAGTCTTCCTATGGTTCATTAAAACCAATATTTGTGGCCATCCTGTGGCAAAAATGCGCAAGCGGCACCTCGACCTTGGCAAGGGGCGGCGGAAACACTATGTCATTAAAATAACGACTGAAAAGGATATTCCCATGTTTGACCCAAGAGGCGATAATCCCTTCGATTTGCTTGATGCGTGGATGGCAGAGGCCGCAGAGCATGAGATCAATGATCCCAATGCGGTGGCGTTGGCGTCCGTGGCGGAAGATGGGTTTCCTTCGGTGCGGGTGGTGCTGATGAAAGGCCGTGATGATAACGCGGTGCATTTTTACACCAATTACACCAGCCGCAAATCAGGCGAGTTGGACGGAACGGGCAAAGCGGCAATGTGTTTTCATTGGAAATCCCTGCGCCGTCAAATCCGATTGGTGGGGCGTGTGGAACGCTTGGATGAGGCGACGTCGGATGCCTATTACCATTCCCGCCCCTACGGAAGCCGCATTGGCGCTTGGGCTTCGGATCAATCCAGCCCCCTTGAAGACCGCCAAACCTTAGCGGATCGGGTGCAATCTTTTAGCGATACTTACCCCGAAAACCCGCCTCGGCCACCCTATTGGGGCGGTTATCGTTTGATCCCCCATGAAATGGAATTCTGGATCGATGGCGAATCCCGTTTGCATGATCGGTTCCGGTTCACCAAAGAAGGCGGAAATTGGCAAGTGATCCGACTTTATCCCTAAGCATTTGTCTATTCTAACACGATGTTGGTCGTTTGATGGACGCTTTCGGGCGCTTCTCCTGAGTAAAATAACGCCCATCTGATCGGCGATAAACCCGATGAGAAATGATTTTAGGATGATCAGGCCTTTTGGCTCGATTTGAAATCAGTTTTTGGGAAAGCCCTACGCGTTGCCAGCAGCGAAATGTTTGGCAAGGTGGTGTTTAAGGAGAAGGTGATGAAAACACAGGCTCGTGCAGTTGTAATCGGTGGTGGCGTCGTTGGCGTTTCCATGCTCTATCATCTGGCCAAGAAGGGCTGGACCGATAGCATTTTGATTGAACGCAAAGAACTGACCTCTGGGTCAACATGGCACGCCGCTGGCCTCTTGCCGCTCTTCAATATGTCCTATTCCGTGGGGCAGGTGCATAAATATTCTGTCGAATTCTACCAAAAACTTGAAGCCGAAACAGGATTGAATGTCGGCTTCCGCCCCGTTTCAAATATCCGTCTAGCGTCGACCCCTGATCGCTGGGATGAGTATATGCAATACGCCGGTGTTGCTGACACGATTGGCGTTGACGTGAAACGCTTGACCCCTGAGCAGGTCAAAGAGGTCTGGCCGATGTGCAACACCGAAGGCTTGCTGGGCGCGATCCAGCATGTCGGCGACGGCTATATCCAGCCCGCCGACTTGACCCAAGCCATGGCGAAAGGCGCGCGTGATATGGGCGCCACCATCTACCGCAACACCACGGTGGAGGCAATCAAACGCACCGCCAGCGGCGAATGGGAAATCACCACCGATCAAGGCGTTGTGACCTGTGAACATGTGGTGTCTTGCACGGGGAATTTTGCCCGTAAGACAGGGGCTATGGTTGGCCTTAATGTGCCGGTGATCCCAGTGGAACACCAATATATCGTCACCGAAGCGCATCCAGAAATTAAAGCCCGCCACGCCGCGGGTGAGCCTGAAATGGGCGTTCTGCGCGATAGCGATAACGGCTGGTATATGCGCGACGAAGCGGGCGGCTTGATCTTAGGGCCTTATGAATATGGCGCGCCGGTCTGCTATGTCGATGGCCCAAGCGCCGATAGCGAATACGAACTCTTCCAAGAAGATTTGGAACGCATTGAAGATCATATCGAATCCGCGATGTTCCGCGTGCCAGCCTTTGGCGAAGTCGGCGTCAAGAAAGTCTATAATGGCGCGATTGCTTACACCCCTGATGGCAACCCCATCATTGGTCCTGCCCCGGGCTTGAAGAATTTCTGGCTCTCCGAAGGCCATTCCTTTGGCGTCACCGCGGCTGGCGGTGCGGGTTGGCAATTGGCGGAATGGATCGTTGAAGGCGAGCCGACCATCGATATGACCGGCGTTGATCCTCGCCGTTATGGCAATTACGCCACGGAAAGTTACCTGATCGACAAAAACGAAGAAGCCTATGCCAATGTCTTCACCGTCCATTACCCGGATGAAGAACGCGAAGCGGCACGCCCCTTACGCACCACGCCTTGCTATGATCGCATGAAGGCTTTGGGCGCGGTCTTTGGGGTGAAATTTGGCTGGGAACGCCCCAATTGGTTTGCCCCCGAAGGGATCGCGCAAGAAGATCATTGGTCGTTCCGCCGCTCCAACTGGTTTGAGCATGTCGGCAATGAAGTCAAGAACACCACGGAAAATGTTGGCTTGCTCGATATGTCGGCTTTCGCCAAAGCGCGGATTTCAGGCCCTGGAGCAGAAGCCTTCTTGGATCACCTGATCGCCAATCGGATTCCGAAAAAAACAGGGCGGGTTAATCTTTGTCATGCTTTGGC
>CAJXME010000276.1 GCA_913056245.1 uncultured Alphaproteobacteria bacterium
GATTTCTGCGCTTTATTATGCCGATCGCATCGCGCAATTGCCGCTGGGGGTGATTGGCATTGCCCTTGGCACGGCGCTCTTGCCACGCCTGTCGCATCTCGAAGCCGCAGGGGATGACGAGGAGATACGATCGGCGATGGCCGGCGGGGTTCGCCTAGGGTTGTTTTTTGCCCTGCCGTCGATGATGGGGGCTATTTTATTGGCCGAGGATATTATTGGCGGGTTGTTTGGTTATGGCGCTTTTGACGCCGCCATGATCACGCCGACGGCGCAGGTGTTGATGGCTTACGCCCTCGGTGTGCCGGCTTTTATCTTGGCGAAAGTCTTACAGCCGTCTTTTTATGCCGCCGATGACCCGAAAACGCCGCTGACCATCACCCTTATCGCAGTGGTGGTGAATTTGATTGGCAGCGTCACCTTAATGCAGGTTTTGGGCGTGGTTGGCCTAGCGCTCGCGACATCGATCGCTTCGTGGTTCATCGTGACGTCTTACGGCGTTATTTTATGGCGGCGGCGGCGGATTGATCGCCGTGTTGGACAAGGGTTATGGGCGATGATTGGTGCAACCCTTGCCATGATGCTGGTGTTGATCGCCTCATCCATGATCTGGGCGATGGGGGTGATGCCTTATCAAAGCGGTTTATCGGGGGTGATGAGCGTTGTGGCGACATTGTTTCGGCTGTTTTTGTTGATTGGCCTCGGCGGCGCGACTTATTTTGTGATGGGCTATTGGCTTGGCGCCATGCCAATGGAAATGATCGCGGCTTTTCGGCGGGGTAAATCAACCGCCAAGCAAGGAAAGGCTTGACCATCGGCGCTGGCCGCTTCAAAAGACTGAAGACAAACATTCTGTTGATCCCACTGATGTGAGGTAAAAAATCATGCGCCGCATTTTTTCAGGAATTCAGCCAACGGGCAATTTGCATCTCGGCAATTATCTGGGGGCGATTCAAAACTGGGTTAAATTGCAGGATGAATTTGAATGCATTTATTGCGTCGTGGATTTGCACGCCATCACCGTGCCGCAAGACCCCAAAGAATTGACCCAAAGCACCCGTGAAGTCGCCGCCAGCGTTTTGGCCGCGGGGATCAACCCCACCACGTCGATTTTGTTCAATCAATCTCAAGTCCCGCAACACGCGGAATTGGCTTGGATTTTCAATTGCGTGGCACGGCTCGGATGGCTCAACCGCATGACGCAATTCAAAGAAAAAGCAGGCAAGAATCGCGAAAACGCGACGGTGGGTCTTTATGCCTATCCAACGTTGATGGCCGCCGATATTCTGGCCTATAAGGCGACCCATGTGCCGGTGGGCGATGATCAGAAGCAGCATCTCGAATTGACTCGCGATATCGCTCAAGCCTTCAACGCCATGTTTGGCGAAGAGTTTTTCCCCCTGCCAGAGCCGCAGATTCTCGGCAAAGCCACGCGGGTCATGAGCCTGCGTGACGGCAACGCCAAGATGAGCAAATCCGACCCATCGGAATATTCCCGCATCACCATGCGCGATGACGCCGATACCATCATGACCAAAATCAAAAAAGCCAAGACCGACCCGGAACCTTTGCCAAGCGAAGAAGATGGGCTGAAGGATCGCCCGGAAGCCAAAAATCTGGTGTCGATCTACGCGGCTTTAGCGGAAACCTCAACGGATGACGTGCTGCGAGAATTTGGCGGTCAGGGGTTTGGCGTGTTCAAGCCTGCACTGGCGGATGTCGCGATCAGCAAATTGGCGCCGATCACCGATCAAATGAACATCTATATGCAGGACCCTGCGCAAATTGATGCGATTCTGAAAGATGGTGCCGAGCGCGCCCATGCCATCGCCCAACCGATCATGGCCGATATTCGCCGTTTAACAGGGTTTTTGGGCAGTAGTCTCGGTTGATTGCGGTCATTTTTTCGTGACACGGTTGTATATCGCCCCTCGCCGGATTATATTAATTCTAATCTAGTGGCGTCGCGAGACGACTCGCGTAAGGAGCAAGATGATGTTTATTCAAACTGAAGACACCCCTAACCCAGCAACCCTGAAGTTTATTCCTGGTGTTTCAGTTATGGCTGAAGGCACGGCGCATTTTTCAGCGATTGATGACGCTTCGGCATCGCCATTGGCGCGGCGGCTTTTCGGCGTTGATGGCGTTTGCGGTGTTTTTCTGGGCGGAGATTTTATTTCCATCACCAAAGATGACAGCCGCGAATGGTTCACCATCAAACCCGGTGTTTTGGCCGCGATTATGGAACATTTCGCCAGCGGCCTGCCCGTCATTGAAGACCATGGTCAAAGCGATGACGAAGGCGCCGAGGATAGTGAAACCGTCAAGCAAATTAAACATCTGCTCGACACAAGGGTTCGCCCAGCGGTCGCGATGGATGGCGGTGATATCGTCTTCCATTCCTTTGATGATGGCGTGGTGACCTTATATATGCAGGGTGCTTGTGCCGGCTGCCCAAGTTCAACGGCGACCCTGAAAATGGGGATTGAAAATATGCTTCGGCATTATATCCCTGAAGTGCAAGAGGTGCGGGCAGCCAATTAGTGCGTTGATTTTTAGGTTCTGGTGATGGCGTCATCAACCCGATTTCACGGGCCTATTCTTGGCCTTTTGATTGCCCTCGTTGCTCTGCAAGTCGCGTTGGTCACGGTGATGGGTCTCGGCCCAAAACCGCCAGAAATTGCTGATAGCCGCGAAGATAATCTTGCCAATACGGCCACACGCCTCAAAGAATTAGAATCGATTTTGGCACCGCCTCCGGTCTTGCCGTTTTCCGATGCCCCTGATCCGCGTATGCTCAAAATTGAAGAACACACGCGC
>CAJXME010000277.1 GCA_913056245.1 uncultured Alphaproteobacteria bacterium
CCGGTAAAGCCACGATAGGCAAAAAACATCAACTCGATGCTTTGCCGCAAAACGTCCTCACGAAGTATAAGAGGGTTTGGTGATGTTTTTATGTCAGCCATGTTGACTTATCTTTACGCTTTATGTTCAATTTGACAATAATTTTTCTAACATGGCCTGCCAAAGATGGTAGCGCCAATTATTGAGGACTGGATTATGGATATAGTTCCATTTGACGATCGTGATGGCACCATATGGTTTAACGGGGAAATGGTGGATTGGCGGGATGCCAAAACCCATGTGCTGAACCACGGCCTGCATTACGCCAGCAGCGTCTTTGAAGGTGAGCGTGCCTATAACAATAAGATTTTCGAAAGCGAATGGCACACCAAACGTTTCCGCGAATCGGCGCGCCTGCTTGATTTTAAGATTCCCTATAGTGATGAAGAGATCATCGCGGCGAAACAAGCGGTGATGGCGGCCAATAACATCACCGATGGCTATATCCGTCCCGTGGCTTGGCGCGGCAGTGAGATGATGGCGGTTTCCGCTCAACATTCCAAAATTCATGTGCTGATCGCGGCGTGGAAATGGGACAGTTATTTTGACCCTGATCTGAAAATGAAGGGAATCAGCCTTGGCGTGGCGAGTTGGAAACGCCCAAGCCCCGAATCAGCACCGGTTCATTCCAAAGCGGCAGGGCTTTACATGATCTGCACCATGTCCAAGCATGAAGCCGAGCGGCAAGGCTATACCGATGCTTTGATGCTCGATTATCGCGGTTATGTGGCTGAAGCAACGGGCGCCAATATTTTCTTCATGATGGATGATGGCAAAATTCACACGCCTAAGGCGGATTGCTTCCTCAATGGCATCACCCGCCAAACCGTGATCAAATTGGCGCAATCCATGGGGTATGACGTTGTTGAACGTCATATCATGCCCGAAGAATTGGCCAATGTGCGCGAATGTTTCTTGACGGGCACCGCGGCGGAAGTCACGCCGGTATCGTTCATTGGCGATCATCGTTTCAATCCCGGCGGACTTTGCCGCGATGTGATGGATCGTTACGCCAAATTGGTGCGCGGCGAAGCGTAAAAATTTAAGGTTTTTGCCACTTATTGAGGGCAGACCGATCACTGTCACGGGCATCAACCCAATTGATGCCCGTTTCTGTTTCCTCCGCCTTCCAGAATGGCGCGTCGGTTTTCAGGAAATCCATGATATACCGTGCCGCTTCAAAAGCCGCGTCGCGATGCGGAGACGCGCAACCAACAAAGACGATTTGATCGCTCGCCATCAGCCGCCCCACGCGGTGAATAATCGTGGCTTTGCGGATCGGCCAGCGCGCCATGGCTTCATCATAAATGCGTTGCAATTCTTTTTCCGTCATGCCGGGGTAATGTTCCAGCGTCATGGCGGACACGGGCTCGCCCTGATGACGATCGCGGACGAGGCCGGTGAAGGTCACCACCGCGCCGGGGATGTCTCCATCGGGCGCCTCGCATAACAAGCGATATTCAGCCGCCATATCAAAGTCTTCGGTTTGCACACGGATGGTCATGGTCAGCCTCCCGTCACAGGGGGGAAGAACGCCACTTCATCGCCATTGGTGATGGGGGTTTCCAGCGTGCAATAGGACAGATTCACCGCCACCCGCACCACGTCCATATTGGATAGGGCTTTGGCATGGCCAGGGGAACGCTGGCGCAAATGTTCAACGAGATCAGCGACCGTGGTGATGCTTTCGGGCAAATCCAGTTGTTCTTCGGCACAGCCGGTATGTTCTCGCATCCATGCAAAATACATGATTTTCATAAAGCGCTCTCCCGCAATGGGTAGAAATTCAACACATCCCCCTCTATGACATTGTCATGATCGGCGGGAATTTCAACCAGTCCATCGGCGCCGGTGAGTGAGGTCAGTACACCAGCCCCCGGCTTGCCGTTCAGAATGATGCCATTTTCGGTGAGCCGCGCGCGCAAATATTCAGTCCGCCCCTTGCGGTGACGTTGGCTGAAATTTGAACGGGCTGGGATCGATAGCGCTGGGGTGAGGGGCTGGCCTTGTCGCCATGCAAGGATCGGCGCCACCAGCAAACGATAGCAAACAAAAGCCGCCACAGGATTCCCCGGCACCGCAAAGACTGGAACAGCACCAATTCTGCCCGCCAACATCGGCCGGCCGGGTTTGAGCGCCAAACGCCAGAAATCCACCACGCCATCGTTATTGCCCAAGATTGCGTCACGCGCGTGATCTTCATCGCCTTCGGAACTGCCGCCGGAAGAAAGGATCACATCGCTGGTGGCGGCGGCTTGACCAAAGGCGGCGGTTAGCGCGTCGCGATCATCGGGGATGATGCCGCTATCGACCACATCATGACCGTCAAGGCGCAACAACTGCTTGAGCATCGGCCGATTGCTGTCGTGGATTTTGCCTTGATCAAATCCTGCTTTTGATCCCGCTTCCGCGATTTCATCGCCCATGGATAAGACGGTCACGGTTAAACGGCGCGCCACCTTGATCTGCGTGGTGCCGATCGCCGCCAATAAACCAATTTCCGACGGCCCAAGTTTTGTGCCTTGAGCAATGGCAATGTCGCCTTTGGCGATATTCTCGCCCTTTGGCCGGTAATTCGATCCTTGGCGAAGGTCGGGGGGCAGGATCACCTGCCCGTGATCATCAAAACGGCAATGTTCTTGCATGGCGATGGTGTCAGGGCCTTGGCCATTAGCGTCTTTTGGCATGGGGGCGCCAGTGAAAATACGGTAAGCCAAGCCGCGTTTCACCTCGCCTTGATAAGGATGCCCGGCTTTAATGGCGGGGCTGACGGG
>CAJXME010000278.1 GCA_913056245.1 uncultured Alphaproteobacteria bacterium
GATGAAGATGGTACAATGTTAAGAACACGCCGTCAGTTGGAAAAGGAAGTGAAAATTTAATAGAATTAGTTATTTGTTCAGGGCTCCACAATTCTACGTTCGATTGTTTGTCAATAATTGTTGGTTTTGCTCCGGCTCACTTGAACAGAGAGCTCCTTTCTTTAATTTTTCTGCTCCGCTCTTTATCTTTTTGGCCACGTTTTGTTTGTGTCCTCTTAGTTCCTAACAATGACACGTCATCCGAAATGTTGTTCATCTCCAGCATGCGGGAAAGAACTTCAAGCTTACCGGAAGCCTTGATGAGCATCTCCTCCGTGTAGGTATGAGGTTCTGCTTCCTCGATCAGATACGGGTGATTCGAGACGAGGCGGAGTTGCATCACCATGTTCGACAAGGCTCAAGTGCCGGTCTTGGGGATGATCCAAAATATGGCCCTCTGGGAATGCCCTGATTGCGGCCGGATTGATCATATCTTTGGTGAGGGCGGCGTTAAAAAAGAAGCCGAAAAAAGAGCGATTGAACTTCTTGGTGAAATCCCGCTATCTTTATCGATACGAACGGGCGCGGATGCTGGCGTGCCAGTTGTCATCGCTGAACCCGATAGCCATCACGCCAAAACCTATCGTGAAATCGCGCGTCAGGTTTTGGCTAAAATCAAAATCGACGACGTTCAAGATGCGTAAAATTGGCCAGCAGAAGCCCTATTATATAATGGGCCCCGATCAAATAAAGGGACCCGATCAAATAAAGGCAATGAAATGAATCTCTATTATGAAGATGCCCCAGCATCAGAACATGATGACCCGCAATTGCCGCCCTTGCTGGACGCGGAAAAGATCGCCATAGGCACCGATGTGATGGCCAAAGCCATTGGGCGCGCCGCCGCAGGGGAAACGGGGTTGGTGTGTTATTCCGAAGCGACCCATTGCCTTGATATGGCGATCACGCTTGCGCCCGAAGTCAGCCTCAGCAAAGCCATGCAAATGCACTACACCTTGATGACCGCTTTAGGGGATTCAATTGGTGCGCTGGCCCCGCCGGAAGTTGGGGTGCGCTATCGGTTTCCCCGGGCGATCTTATTTAATCGCGGCCATGCTGGCGTGGTTCGAGTGGCGGCGGCGCCTTGCCAAGATCCAAGCGCTGATATTCCCGATTGGTTGGTGGTTTCCGCGCAATTGCGTTTGACCTTTGATCGTGATGATCACAGCCATGATTACCGCATGGCCAATACCTCGCTGGAAGAAGAAGGCGGCGGCTTCATTTCACGGACGCGATTGGTGGAATCAGTGTCGCGGCATTTTCTGGTCTGGCTTCATAAATGGGAAGAAGAAGGGTTTCGCCCCATCCATGAAACTTGGCTCAAGCGCGTTGATGACGACAAAGCCTTGACGCTGAAAGATGGGCGTGTGGCGAATTTCTTAGGCCTTGATGAAGAAGGCGGGGCTTTGGTGACGGTTGATGGCCGCCCTGAAACCATCACGCTTCACAACAGCGCTGGCTATTTTAATCACGCGCCTTTGGATGAATTGGCATCAGGGTCTGGCCGATGAAATTGGCACGCGTGATCCGCTTTGATCGTTCGGATTTGAACATCTTCCCGCAAGCCGCTGACGAAGGCGAATGGGCGATCACGGGCAGTTTTTCTTTTGCCGATTTGAAGGAAGACGAGATCACGGGCAAAATCAAACAAGCCTTTGCCAATGGCTTCATGGGCGTGCCGTCCTTTGGCTATTCCACCTTGGTTTCCGTGGCGACCGCAAAAGACGGTGATGTGGACGCGCTAACCGATCAATTGGTTGAGCGTTTCATGACGGTTTATGGCGCGCCATCCGTGGATTTGGCGCGCGCCGCCGCTGAAGAAGAAATCCAGTTTATCGCCGATATTTGCCGTGAGCATAAGACCGGCACGCTTCTCAGTTTAACCCGAACCATGACCGCCGAAGGTATCCGCGAGAGTTTTCGCGCCATTGCCAAAGCGGATAGTTGTTCCAATCAACAATTATGGACGATTGTCGAGGATGACGCTGCTGAAGGCGATGCTCATCACGGCGATGATAACCTAAAGGATATGTTGCGATGACCCTTGCGGCGTTAGATTTTTGGACCACTTCAGGTTGGCATTTGCTCGATCACAATACCGATCGGATGCTGGTGCCGTCGGCGGATTTCATGGCGGCTTATTTTCAGCGTCCGGAATTGGCCTTGGTGGAGGAATCCTGCGATGCCGAACGCGCGCTCTACCATAAATTAGAACAAGACCCTTTCGCCGTGGTGGATGAAGCAGAACTGACCGCCATGGCCGATGCGGATAGTATCGAAAATTATCGGGCGGTTTTGGCTTTCCGTGAATTTCTTGGTCAATACGACAGTTTGGAAGCGGCATATCTGGCCATCGCGAAAGGCGCGGCGATCGCGTTTCCGCCGATGTTTGTCGATCAAATCTGCCAAATGATCTTGCGCGAAATTTTGAATGGTGAAATTGAACCGTTGCAATTGCGCGCCGCGGAGATTCTCTTTCGCACCCAATCGGTGACGGTGGATGATGGCCGCATCATGGTTGCTGATCAAACCACAGTGCAATTCCAAGCCGACAGTCAACGCTTAGAAGGCGGCGGCCCCAAGCAAGACGACGTTCAGATTGATGTGCTGACCGAAGAGACGGCGGATGCGTATTGGGATCGCTCGGAGATGTTCGATACGGCGCTTGATATCGCCTATGACAAGCCGGGGGCGGCGGCGCTTGCTCGGGTTTTGGAAAAATGGGTTTACCATTTCTTAAAATTGCGGGTGACGGTTACGCCGATGTTG
>CAJXME010000279.1 GCA_913056245.1 uncultured Alphaproteobacteria bacterium
CTTTGCGCTAACGGTTTTATGCCAAAATCAAGGTCAGCAAGGAAAGGCTCGCCACCGCCGTCAAGCCGTGCCGCAAGCGCATATACCATTGCGGCAATAACCCTTTGCGGGTGGCCATTAGATCAACCGCCCAGAGTATTATTAAGGCTATGATCAAAAGCGGTGGGCGAAAAGGCGGCGCGATCCATAAAACCGGAACCATCATCAAGGCCGGGATCACCGACCAGATCATCAGCCAAGGGTGATGTTCACGCAAGGCGCGCCCCCAATGAACAGCGCCAATAAAACAAACAATAAGCCCCCCGTAAATTGTCCCTAACGACAGGGCGTAAATCTTTGCCATCGGTTCGCCGATCGCAAAAATCAGCGCTGATCCCACAAAGGGAATCACGCCGCCCCATCCTAAGACGAGCGCAATACGCGGGGCTTTATTCGTCATTAGCCGGTGACGGCGGTAAGGCCAGCGGATTCGATGCCCGCGACAACAGCCGCTTCATCATTGTCTGACGTGTCACCAGAAATGCCGACAGCGCCGATCAGATTGTCGCCATCCATCACCAAACAACCGCCCGGCACCGGCACCAGATCGCCGCCAGCAAGGCCGTTCATCGCGGAGATGAAATACGCTTGTTGTTCCGCACGATTCATCAATGCGCGGCTTCCCATGCCCAGTTGGATCGCGCCATTGGCTTTCCCATGGGCAATCTGCGGGCGCATGATGCTGACGCCATCTTCTGATTGCGCGGCCACAAGGCTAGCGCGGGCATCAAGAACAATGACGCTCACTGGCTTGAGGTTGAGTTCACGGGCTTTGGCCAGCGCGCCGGTGATGATTTGATTGGCTTGGTTCAAAGAAAGGGACATGGGTGTCTCCTGTGGTCATGAGTCGAAATATGGCCAAAGTCTTAGCCGTTTCACTGCCTAAGCGCAATTGCTTTCAGGGGTGAAAATGCGTATGGTCGCGCCATGGAACCTTATATTTATAAAATCTGCCCTGCCGATCTTTGGGAAAAAGCCGCTTCAAAAGGCGTCTTCAAGGGCGCGGGCATTGACCTTACCGATGGGTATATTCATTTCTCCACCGCCGATCAGGTGGCGGAAACCGCTGATCTGCATTTCAGCGGCCTAGACGATTTGATGCTGGTGAAGGTCAAGACCGATGCGCTCGACATCAAATGGGAAGCCTCGCGTGGCGGGCAGTTATTCCCCCATCTTTATGCTGATTTGGCGATGGATCATGTTGTTCAGGTCATCCCCATGCCGCTTGATGAAGACGGGCTTCATCTGTTTCCGCAAGAAATCACGCCAAGACGCGAAAAATAGCAGAAAACGCTTTTGACGAAAGCGTCAGTCCTGTTATAAGACAGGCACAGCATATGCGGCTGTGGTGAAATTGGTAGACACGCCAGATTTAGGTTCTGGTGTCGCAAGACGTGGGGGTTCAAGTCCCTCCAGCCGCACCATCACTGTGATTGGCAATGATTAAATCCACGGCGCAGTCTTTGGCGATTTCATAGATTTCATCTGCGTTTTCTGCTTCGATGTTAAGACCAATAATATTACTCTCTGAGATATACACCTTTGCTTCATCATCCCAAACTGGGCGAATGTAGAAAAGCATATTGGGTTTCCTCCGTTTTTTAGTCATACGAAAAAACCTACTGTCAATTTGGTAATATACTGAATAATCAAACCCGGACCGAATTTGTTATAAAGTCAATGGCCATCGATAAAATGTTATAATAATAAAATGCGCCAAAATTGTGTTTCGCGGTTTTGAATTTTGATCTTGCTATCCCGCTTCAGCGCATTAATTTAGGGCAAACTTCATCCCATAAGGACAATGGATATTCAGATGGCGCGTAATTTCTCTCTTCCTGGTCGTTCGGCGGTTCGCGCAAAGAACGGCATGATTTCCACCTCGCACCCTTTGGCGACAGCGGCGGGTCTCAAAACCTTGGTGGAAGGCGGCTCAGCGATTGACGCGGCGATTTCTGCGGCGGCGCTTTTGTCGGTGGCTGAACCGCATATGACGGGCATCGGCGGCGATTGCTTTGCCCTCGTATCCAAAGAAGGGTCAACGGAAATTCTCGCGATCAATGGCTCCGGTAAAGCCCCGGCAGGGGCTTCAGTGGAGGCCATGAAAGCCCAAGGGCTGGATGAAATCCCTCGCCATAGCCCTCACGCCGTGACCATTCCGGGCGCGGTCGATGCGTGGTGGCAATTGCACAGCCGCTTTGGCAAGCAAGATTGGGATAAATTGTTGTGGCCAGCCATGTCTTATGCCAGCGATGGTTTGGCGGTTCATGATCGTGTGGCGCGGGATTGGGCGCTTCATGTTTCCAATGTTGCTGAAGATGATGATGCGCGGGATCAATACCTCAAAGATGGCGCCGCTTACGAATCGGGGGATATTTTCAATCAGCCGAAATTAGCCGAAGCGTTTAAGGTCATCATGAAAGAAGGCCGTGATGGTTTTTACAAAGGCGTGGTGGCGGAAGACATGGTCAGCAAATTGCAACGCCTTGGCGGTTTCCATACCGAAGAGGACTTTGCGCAACATCAAGGCCAATTTGTTCAGCCGATTTCTGCCAATTATATGGGGCATACCATTTGGGAATGCCCACCGAATGGTCAGGGTGTGGCGGCACTGCTGCTGATCAAGATCATTGAACAGTTTGATTTGCCCGCCATGACCGAGGTGGATCGGGTTCATGTATTAGCCGAAGCGGCGAAAATTGCCTATCATATGCGCGATACTTATGTCGCCGATCCCGATGTTGAACACGTCCCCGTAGATTGGTTGCT
>CAJXME010000280.1 GCA_913056245.1 uncultured Alphaproteobacteria bacterium
GGGCACTTCGGCCAAGCGTGAAGATTTGCTGGAGGTTGGCGATGCGCTGATCCGTGAGACAGGGCGCGGCGGCGAATGGACTTATCACGGCCCAGGGCAGCGGGTGGTTTATATCCTGCTTGATGTCTCGCGCCGTGGCCAAGATGTCCGCCGCTTCGTGCGTGAGGTCGAAGGATGGGCGATTGCCGCGCTAGCCAAACTGGGCATCACCGCCGATCGCCGCCAAGGCTATCCCGGGGTGTGGGTGCAGAACCCGTCACCAACCATCGCTCCCCCAAACAAGATCACCGCCATTGGCGTGCGCTTGACCAAATGGGTCAGTTGGCATGGCATGGCGATCAATCATCATCCCGATTTGTCGGCCTTTGAGGGCATTGTGCCTTGCGGCATCCATGACGGCGGCGTCACCAGCATTCACCAGATTAATCCCGCCATCACCATGGGCGATCTTGACCAAGCGCTGGCGGCAAGTTTCCGCGCCTCTTTCCCTTTTGATCCTGATGACGAGCCTTTAATCAACGCCCCAGAGCAAGAGATCAATCGCATCGATTAAGATATGAAGCGCGCGGTCAGCATCGCGGCTTAAGATGGCGCGGTCGGCATCGCTTTCCGCCATCAAGCCGCCTCGCCCTCCTTCGTAATGGACAATGCCATTGCGGCGCTCACGCAACCAAAAGGCATCGCGGCTATCGCGGGCGGCGGCCAGATCAATGCCATCGGCTGAAGCAGGCTTGCCCGTCGGCTCACGCAAGATGACATCGAGGATCGCGCAAGATTGTACAATCACCGTGGCGTGCAGCCCCGCCTGAGCCGCGATCAGCATCTCATCCAAGAGCAACGCCGCGTGAGGCCCAAGATGCCGCTTGATCGCCGCCAGTCGGTTGAGCAGAGCCGCGTCCGCCATCAGGCGTTACCCATCATCGCTATCGTCAGCAAAACTCAAGATCGGTTGATCCACCATCAGGTTTTCGCCTTCAGCCGCGTGGATTTCAGCCACCACGCCACCAGCATCCGCTTTCAGGAGATTTTCCATCTTCATGGCTTCGATAATCGCCACATCATCCCCCGCGTTGACGGTATCGCCTGCCGCCACCAGCAATTTCGTCAGCAGCCCCGGCATCGGCGCGACCACTTGCTTGGCGCCTTTTGTGGTATCGGCGACAGGCATCAAGGCTTGCGCCGCCGCCATCCGCGCCGGCAAGACCAAAACCGACAGCGCCTCATAGCCCATCATCATCTCTACCGTTTCGGCTTTGCGTTGATATTGTATCCGCACCGCTTGGCCATTGATGCTGCCCTCAAAGAGCCGCGACGATTGATCGGGTATATCGGAGAACTCAAAAGCCTCGCCATCAACCGTGATCGTCACCGCTTCACCGAGGTCGAAATGACCATCGGCTTCACCGGCGCCATCATACAGGCGGAAGGCGGAGACCATTTTGCCGCCGCCAATCGCCGCCACCCGCGCCATGCGATCAGCGATCAGCAAGGTGGCAAAGGCACGCATCACCGCTAGAGCCTTGCCGCTCGCTTGAGGCGGGGTGAAGCCTTCGGGATAAACCTCACCGATAAAGCCTGTCGTCATATCGCCTTTACGGAAAGCCTTGTTATCGCAAACATGGCGCAGGAATTGCCGGTTATGCCCCAGCCCATCAATCACGTAACTGTCCAACGCATCAGCCAAGCGATCGATCGCTTCCTCTCGGGTTTTGCCATGGGTGATCAATTTGGCGATCATGGGATCATAGAACATGGAAATTTCACCGCCTTCGGCAATCCCGCTATCGACACGGACACCTTCGCCGGACGGTTCTTGATAGCGCGTCAGACGGCCAATAGACGGCAAGAAGCCGCGCGAGGGGTCTTCCGCATAGACCCGCGCTTCCATCGCCCAGCCTTTGGGCTTAATCGCCTCTTGCTTGAGCGTCAGTTTTTCCCCAGAGGCAATGCGGATCATCCATTCGACCAAATCCAAGCCATAGACCAATTCCGTGACGGGATGTTCCACCTGCAAGCGGGTGTTCATTTCGAGGAAGTAGAAATCTTCATCCGCGCCGACAATAAATTCCACCGTTCCCGCCGAGCGATAATTCACGGCTTTGGCCAATTTCACCGCCTGCTCACCCATGGATTTGCGGGTTTTATCGCTGATGAACGGGCTTGGCGCTTCTTCAAAGACTTTTTGGTGGCGGCGTTGCAATGAACATTCCCGCTCGCCCAAATAGACCACATGGCCATGGGTATCGGCCAAGACTTGAATTTCGATATGGCGAGGATTGGTGACAAATTTTTCAATGAAAACCCGAGAATCCCCAAAAGAAGACGCCGCTTCATTTTGCGCTTGCGGCATGGAAACGCGCAATTCCGCTTCATCATGGGCAATTCGCATCCCCTTCCCGCCGCCGCCGGCGGAGGCTTTGATCATCACGGGATAGCCAATTTCACCAGCGCGCAAAGCCGCTTCATCCAAATCTTCCACCGCATCGGGCGTCCCCGGCACGGTCGACACCCCCGCTTGATCGGCGATGTTCTTGGAGGTGATTTTATCGCCCATCGACGCGATCGCCTCAACCCCGGGGCCGATAAAGACCAGACCAGCGGCTTCAACCGCGGCGACAAAATCAGCGTTTTCCGACAAGAACCCAAAGCCGGGATGGATGGCTTCCGCGCCCGTATCAAGCGCGGCTTTGATAATGCGATCGGCTTGCAAATAACTTTCCGCCGATGGTGGCGGGCCAATCCGCACCGCTTCATCGGCCATGGCCACATGTTCACCATTGGCATCAGCATCGGAAT
>CAJXME010000281.1 GCA_913056245.1 uncultured Alphaproteobacteria bacterium
CACCGGAGGTTTTGGTATGGGTGCCAGCGCCGCCCAATTCGTCATGGATCACGGTTTCGTGGGTTACGGTCTTCACCACATCAGGCCCTGTGACATACATATAAGACGAGCCTTCAACCATGAAAATAAAATCGGTGATCGCGGGGGAATAAACCGCGCCACCCGCGCAAGGCCCCATCACCACAGAAATTTGCGGCACCACGCCAGATGCTGTGGCGTTGCGTTGGAAAACTTCGGCATAGCCCCCAAGCGAGGCCACCCCTTCTTGAATCCGAGCGCCGCCGGAATCGTTCAAGCCAATGACCGGCACGCCGTTCTTGATGGCTTGATCCATCACTTTACAAATCTTTTCGGCGTGGGTTTCCGATAATGATCCCCCAAGCACCGTGAAATCTTGAGAAAAAACAAAGACCGACCGGCCATTGATTTGGCCAAAGCCTGTCACGACACCATCGCCGGGGATCGTGTTGTCCTGCATGCCAAAGTCATGGCAACGGTGTTCAACAAACATATCCCATTCTTCAAAACTGCCTTCATCCAACAGCACATCAAGGCGTTCCCGCGCGGTCAATTTGCCTTTGCCATGCTGAGCGTCAGTGCGGCGTTCACCGCCCCCTGCCCGCGCGCGTTTACGCCGTTCTTCTAATTCTTCAATAATGCCGGTCATAAATTCCCCCCGGGTTGGTCAAAGCATCTTCAAATACCGATAGGCATCTCGGATTAGGGCTTGATGATGATTCAAGCGTTTATCTGCTTCTGCATCATAACCCCATTTCTCTTGTTGCCACAAATCATCTAAGAAGGCGGCGGCAAAAATATCATCAATCGGCCGATGATCATCGCAAGCCGCCAGCCCCAAGACCAGCGAGCCTGAAGACGTCACCAGCGTATACAATCCCGCTAAGGCAAAATCGTCATAAGCGTCGATCAGGCGATGGAGGTTTTGGCGCATCTCTTCGGGCTGATCGCCGGGCATAATGCCTGAAAACACATCCAAGCGGATAGCGTGGGCGGCCTCAATCCAATCCAGATACGGTTGCCATATTTTATGCTGATGATCGCTCAGCCTTGGGTCATTCGCCTCACGATAACAAAGCAAATCATTGCAGCCATAATTGACCATTTCATTCACAATCGCTTGCCGTTGCGGCGTCACGCGATCTATCGCTGTGACGGTAAACTTGAACATTGGCATGGTGTCGGGATTAATCGCTTCGATTTGCGAATCCCATTCATCACGAATAGCGTCCGCCAAGGGTTTGCTTGGCGCAAGGAGCGACGCCCCCGCGGGCGTTTTCACGTCCCGCCCATCAAGGCTGATGGCCAGCCCTTGGGGGTCTTGGCGCAAGGTTGTTTCTTTCCAAAAGCGTTTCGCGTTCTTTGGCAGTGACATGATTACTTGCCCTCAAAACAATTGGGATTGGCCGCTTGCTGAAAAGCCGCGTCAGCATCAAGGCCAAAAAAGTCAAACACCCGGCGCATATCATCAGGAATTGGCGCCGTCACAAAAGTGCCATCGGACAAACGCAAGGCGGCGGCGTGCAAACAAAGCCTTGTGACCGCGTCATTGGGGAAAGCCTCAGCGCCCCCATATTTGCCATCGCCGAGGATGGGACAGTTCAGATAGGCCAAATGCGCCCGCAATTGATGGGTGCGGCCGGTCTTAGGGCGAAGCGCGATCAGGCTCACCGCCCGCCCCATATGATCAAGCATACGATAGATCGTGGTCGACGGTTGGCCTTCATCGTCAACCGTCATTCGCTCATGCCCTTTGCCGCCGGTTTTAGCCAAGGGCGCGTTGATCACCCCTTGCTTGATTTTCGGCACGCCCAAGGCCAAAGCAAGATACGTCTTTTCATGATCGTGATGCTGAAAGCCTTCGGCAATCTCACGCGAGGCGGCAAGCGTTGTCGCCACCACCAAGACGCCGGAAGTATCGCGGTCAAGACGGTGGACAAGGCGCAATTTTTCTTCTTCGGGAAAGGCCAGAGGCAACGCCCCATCAACATGCTGAGTGGTGCCGCTGCCGCCTTGGGTGGCAAGACCTGATGGCTTGTTGAGGGCAATCCACCCCTTGCCGCGGGCGATCACCGATTGACGCACCGCTTGCACCACCTGCGGGTTGATTTGAGACAGCGGCTTGGGCTTGGAGGCTTCGGTCATAATCACCGCGGGCATCGAGACAATTTGGCCTTCTTCGATCCGCGTTGATGATTTCGCCTTGGCGCCATCAACACGGATCGCGCCGCCACGAAGCAATTTTTCAATCCGCCCTTGATTGATCATCGGGTGATGACGGCGAATAAAGCGGTCAAGGCGACTGCCGTTTTCTTCACTGGTGATGAGGTGGTCTATGCGTTCCATGGCTTTTTATTGCCCTCCCATCAAGGCGCGGCTGACCATCACCATCACGACAAAACCAGTGAGGGAAAGCACCACGGATGCCGACACATAGCCAAGAGCAAGGAGACCTTGCCCTTTTTCCATTAAAGCCATGGCATCGAGGGCAAAAGACGAAAACGTCGTCAAGGCGCCCAGAAATCCCACCATCAGCACCCCGCGAATCGGCTCGCTTGAAATAAGACCAGCGCTGAGCAACACATAACAGACCCCCATCAAACCACTGCCGAGGATATTGACGGCCAAGGTCGCCAAGGGTTGAAAACCCGCGCCATAAAAGCCCGTCACCATCAGCGATACCGCGTAACGGCTCACCGCCCCGAGCGCGCCCCCAAAGGCTATGGCAAAAAACATCATCATCAGGTGGTTTTAGGCGAATTGACGCCAAATATCC
>CAJXME010000282.1 GCA_913056245.1 uncultured Alphaproteobacteria bacterium
GATTACCATAGTTCAAAAATGTTGCTGGCGGCGCAAGGCCTGCCAACCTCTGTGCCTGAACCTTATTCTGGGATTGGCGACATTCCGCTTGGCGCCAGCCGGTCTGTGGAAAACGTTAAAATCAAACAAGCCCAAGAAATGGAATTGGCGCGTTCGATCAGCGAAATTGATGGCGTTGTCGCCGCGCGTGTGCATTTGGCCTTGCCGGAAAAATCAGTCTTTGCCCGCGCCGCGGTGCCGCCGAGCGCGTCGGTCTTTATGCAGATGAGCAATGGCCGCAGCCTTGGCAGCCATCAAGTGAGTGCGATTGTGCATTTGGTGTCATCATCGGTGCCGGGCATGGCAAAAAGTGATGTGACGATTGTCGATCAATACGGCAGTCTCTTGTCGAAACCTGTCGATGATCCGTCGAACGCGCTGTCTGATGGCGAATTGGAACATCGGATGAAACTGGAGCAGATTTATCGCGCGCGGATTATCTCGCTGGTCTCGCCCATCGTTGGGGCGGGGAATGTGACCGCGCAAGTTAATCTGGAAATGGATTTCACCCGCAGTGAGATCACCGAAGAATTGGTTGATCCAAAGTCCAACGCGCTTCGGAGCAGTCAATCCAGTCTTGATGTCACGGCCAATGCCACCGCCAAGGGCATCCCCGGGGCGACGTCAAACACGCCGCCTACCTCAACGGAATTGAAATCTGATTTCACCAGCAGTGGCGGTTCAACGGGCAGCACCCAAACGCGGTCATCGAATGAAGTCAAAAACTTCGAAGTAAGCCGTACCATTTCGACCACCAAAAAACCGTCCAACCAGATCACCAATATTCAAGCCGCTGTGCTGGTGCGTGAAATGGTGACCACCAACCCTGATACGGGCGAGACCACGGTTGAAAAAATCCCTGAAGAAAAGCTGAAGGAAATTGAAGCGCTGATCGCCAATGCGATTGGTATTAATCAGGATCGTGGCGATCGCCTGACGGTGAGCAGCTCAACTTTCGTTTCCGCCATTGAAGGCTTTGAAAAGCCATGGTTTGAAATGGATTGGGCCGTCAATCTGATGAAGCAGGGCATGACGTTGCTGATCATGGGTGTTATTATCCTTGGGGTTATTCGCCCGATGATCAACCGCATCATGGTGCCGGTTGCCCCGGGCAAGCCTGGCGAAGCACTGGTGCATTTGGAAGACGAGCCTGATATGGATCAAGTTGAAATTGGTGAAGGTGAAAGCCTTGAAGACATCAAATCGAAACTGAAGCCGAAGAAAGCCTCAATCTCTGCTGAGATGTTGGATACGGCCAATACCTATGATGATAAAGTCGCCGTCATCCGGATGATCGTCAGCGATGAAGCCGGCCGTGTCTCCAACGTCTTCAAGGCGATGATGAAACCTGATTTGGATGTGCGCTAGGGCGCGCATCCATCCCCAAATGTGATTTTTGAGAGGAAAGACCCATGGCAGAAACCGATAATCAAGATGATGACGTCTCCGTCTTCGATACGTTAACGGGCACCCATAAATCCGCTATTCTGATGATGCTGTTGGGGGAAGACGAAGCCTCGGAAATTCTCCGCAATCTTTCGCCACGCGAAGTGCAGCATCTGGGCCGCGCCATGTATTCCGTGCAAGGGCTGGATCAGGACACCGTCAATAAAGTCTTGGATGAGTTCTTGGCTATCATCAAAGAACAAACCAGCCTTGGTCTGGGCGCCGGCAATTACATTCAAGCCGTGCTCAACAAAGCCCTTGGCGAAGACAAAGCGCAATCAGTCTTGAGCCGCATCACGCCTTCGAGCAGCAACCAGCCTATTGAAATTCTCGATTGGATGGATTCCAAAGCGATCGCTGATTTGATCGCCGATGAACACCCCCAGATCATCGCCTTGGTGATTTCCTATCTGGAATATGGCATTGGCGCGGATGTGCTTGGCCTTCTGCCGGAAGACCTCCAGCCCGATGTGGTGGCGCGGATTGCCACCCTCGAAACCGTCCAGCCTGACGCGCTGAAAGAATTGGAAGTGGTGATGCAAAAGAAATTTGCCGCCAATACCAACCTGCGCGCCTCGCAAGTCGGCGGCGTTCAGGCGGCGGCAAAGATTATGAACTTCACCAAACAGGCGATGGAAGCCCGCATCATGAAATCGCTGGGCAAGGAAGACAAGAACCTGATGATTTCCATTCAGGAAAGCATGTTTGTCTTCGACAATCTCATTATGTCTGACGACAAGTCGCTGCAAACCTTGCTTCGTAATGTTGAAACCGAAGACTTGGTGCTGTCGCTTAAAGGCGCGGATGAGCCACTGCGCGAAAAACTCTTCTCCTGTATGTCAAGCCGGGCGGCGGCCAACCTTCAAGACGAAATGGAAGCGCTGGGCCCTGTCCGCCTAACGGAAGTTCAGGAAGCGCAAAAGCGCATCATTAACGTGGCTCGCCGTCTGTCTGATGAAGGCAGCATCGTGCTGGCCGGCCGTGGCGGTGATGATTTTGTTTAATCGGTGGCATTGACCCAATCACAAAGGGATAATCTGTTATGATGACCGCAAGCGCAGAACAAAATATAGAAACTGGTTCAATGGATCATCCCCTTGATCCAGCGGAAATCTTGCGCTTGGTCAAAGCCTCGCGGCAGGCTGGATTTAATCGATCTCAAGAAGATTATTTTGCAAAACCACAGGAATTTCACCCCGTCTCGCTTAAAGATATGGCGAAAATCAACAGCCAAAACGCGACCAAGGCGGCCGAAGCCCCTGTTAAAGCCCCCGTGCAAACAGACGACCCTGAAAGCGCCC
>CAJXME010000283.1 GCA_913056245.1 uncultured Alphaproteobacteria bacterium
TGCCGGGCAATGCGCCCCGTTTCAAGGGTCAGCGTCTTGCCGCCCCATTCGATTTCTTTTTTGAATACGTTGAACATATGTTTTCTTTTCTCCATAACACCATCGGCGCACCATTGCGCCCATAGCCGCCCCATCGCTGAGGCTCATCTTTTGGAAATGGAAGGAGGAGAAGAGGACACTTACCTGTGTCAGTTTCCCGTGGTCCTATCCACGGTCGATACCAGCATATCTGGCACCCTTTGACCTGATTTCCCTTAAGATATGCGCATTAATTAGGCGCGATCGTCGGTTTTGTCAAGAAAGGATCAATCGTAACAGCCGCGCGCAAAAAACAAAGGCCGGCATAAAGCCGGCCAATGACAAAAGATTTTTTAAGATACGCTTAGCGGCGCAGGCCGAGTTTTGCAATCAGCGCTTTGTAATTGTCTTCGTTGCCGCGACGAATGTAGTCGAGCAAGTGACGACGCTTACCCACCATGGTCAAAAGACCGCGACGTGAGCCGAAATCTTTCTTATGGGATTTCATATGTTCCGTCAGATTAACAATCCGTTCGGTCAAGATCGCGACTTGAACCGCGGCGGAACCAGAATCTTTATCGTTGCTGCCAAATTCTTTGATCAATTCGGCTTTGCGTTCGTTCGTAATCGACATCGGGGTCTCCTTCAATCAGAGGCATCCCAAGCGGAATGCAGGTTTCATTAAAGATTGAAGACTCGAATGGGGGATGCTGTGCCGCCACGCCGTTGCACCATGGCCACCAATTGGCCTTGGTAAAGCGCGGTCATCACGACATCATCCGCATCTGAATCTGAGGTTGACGGATCAACCGCAATCTTCTGGCCGCGACGCAGCCGGGTTGCATCATCGTCGGTAATGGCGAGCGCCGGGATGTCGTCCAGCGCGGTCAAAACCGGATGCAGTGCTTCAAAAGCATCGGCACTATTAGTGATTTTTTCAAAAAAATCCAGCGAAATCGACGCTTCTAGCGAAAACGGCCCTACGCGAAGCCGCCGCAAGGCTGAAATATGCCCCGCCGACCCCAAAGCCCGCGCCATATCGCGCCCTAAAGAACGAATATAAGCGCCTTTGCCGGTGGTGACTTCAAAACGCGCGCTATCCTCATCGCAATCGATGCAGGTCAGGCGATGAATATCAACATCCCTCGCATCAAGCGTCACATCTTCATTGTTGCGCGCTAAATCATAAGACCGTTTGCCATCTTTTTTAATGGCCGAATAAATTGGCGGCACTTGGCTGATGCGTCCGGTGAATTGCGGGAGGATCGCCTCGATCTCTGCTTTGCTGGGGCGATGGGTGCTGGTGACGGTCACTTCGCCTTCGCGATCATCGGTGGTGGTTTCCGCCCCCCAAGAGACGGTAAAAGCATAATCTTTAGAAGCATCCATGACATAGGGGATGGTCTTGGTCGCCTCGCCCAAAGCGATGGGCAAAATGCCAGAAGCCAAAGGATCAAGCGTGCCGGAGTGACCGGCTTTGGCCGCGTTAAAACAGCGGCGGATGATGTTCACCGCTTTCGTCGATGGCGCATGAAGAGGTTTATCAAGGATGACCCAACCGTCAATTTTGGCTTTCACCCGCTTGACTGATTGCCGAGGCGCTTCCGCTGCCGTCATGGGCGCTCATCCTCATCAGCCTCGGTCTGATCCGAAGGATGGGTGGCGGTTTGATTGGCGTGAATCAAATTCGTGACGCGGCTGGCGATATCAAAACTTTCATCCAACACAAATTTCAGCCGTGGGGTGCGGCGGATGGTCAAGCGTTGCGACAATTCGTGTTTAATTTGCTGGGCGATGGCGTTGAGCCCTGAGATGACATTGTCATGATCGACCCCGCCCAAAGGCATGCAATAGACCCGGGCGTTTGAGAAATCCGGGCTGATCGACACTTCCGAAATCGTCACTGCGACGCCATCCAAGGCTGGCTCATAAAAACTGCCTTTGAGCAAAATATCAGAGATGATGTGGCGAATTTCTTCGCCCACCTTCAATTGACGCTGAGATTTTTCATTCCGCGTCCGATCGCCTTTACCCGCGCGCTGAACCATCACCGACCCTTTGTCTGACCCTTAATCGAGGGTGCGGGCGATTTCTTGAATCTCAAAACATTCGATCACATCGCCAACTTGAAGATCACCATAATTTTCAAAGGCCATGCCGCATTCCTGACCTTCCACCACGTCTTTGACCTCATCCTTAAAGCGCTTCAAGGTTTTGAGCGAACCTTCATGGATGACGACGTTATCGCGCAGCAAACGCACGCTACAGCCGCGTTTGATCGTGCCTTCGGTCACTTTACAGCCCGCGATCTTGCCGACTTTTGTGATGTTGAAGACTTCCAAAATTTCCGCGTAACCAATGAAGTTTTCTTTGGTCTCTGGGCTGAGCAAGCCGGTCAATGGCCTTTGGATGAACATGCCCGCCCCACGACAGACAAATTGCCCTGGCGACATTCAAAAGAGAAGGCGCGCTTCATGGATCACACCGTCGCCATGCGACATCAGCATCATTGGCCTTGGGTTGAACTCATGTGGGCAGCGATGTTCGAAGCGATGGGGTTGGCGTGGCGGAGACCCCCTGAGTTCAAGCCGACTGTGGACATCGATGTGGCATTCAAACATTTGGGTCGTCCGCGTTGGAAGTCGACGTTGCTTCAGGTGCGAGACGTGGCCATGGGGCGATGGCGTTTGGTTGCCCAACGCCGAAAAGTGCGCTCAGGTCGACTCTCCGATCCCTACG
>CAJXME010000284.1 GCA_913056245.1 uncultured Alphaproteobacteria bacterium
CAAACCTGGATAAAAGTCATATAGGCGGCAGCTTCCACCATCCTGATCCCCGCAGCAAGGAAGATGACGAGGCGCCGCTGGGTTTTGAACCCGAGGACCTGCCAACTTTGTTCGATCAACCCGACCTTCCAGTGACGCGCTGGGGGACTATCAAAGCAGAATTTGAAACAGGTAAAACGGCTATGGATGGCGTTTATGCGGTTGGCGATATCGTGCGCGGCGCCTCGCTTGTGGTTTGGGCGATACGTGATGGACGCGACACAGCGGATGCAATCCTAGATGATGTGGGAAAAGCCGCTTCTATAGCTGCCCAGTGAATGACACCAGATGATGCATATCACGATCTTGAAACTGAAATTAACAGAAGGCCGGTGCGAAAGGGCGAATAGTTTTTTCTCTCAAAAGGCGAATGGACCAAACACCGAGACAGGAGTTTGAAATGACAAAATTTGATGAAAACTGGGAAGCGAAAGAAGCGGCAAAGCGCGCGTGGATGGCTGAGAACAGCTTGTACCGCGAAGAGGATGAACATGCCTCCTGCGGTGTGGGGCTTGTGGTCTCTATAAATGGAAAACCCAGCCGTAAAGTGGTCGAGCATGGAATTGCCGCGCTCAAGGCCGTATGGCACCGAGGCGCGGTTGATGCTGATGGAAAAACGGGGGATGGCGCTGGCATACATGTGCAAATCCCTGTGCCTTTTTTCTATGACCAAATTCGCCGTACCGGTCATGAACCGCGCAAAGGTGAACTGATCGCAGTGGGTCAGGTCTTTTTACCGCGCACCAATTTCGGAGCGCAGGAAACCTGCCGGACGATCGTGGAACGTGAAGTGTTACGCATGGGCTACTACATCCATGGATGGCGCCATGTTCCTGTCGAGATTGAATGTCTCGGTGAAAAGGCTAATGCGACCCGACCTGAGATTGAACAAATCCTAATAAGCAATTCCAAAGGTGTCGATGAAGAAACATTTGAGCGTGAACTCTATGTTATTCGCCGACGCATCGAAAAAGCCTCGATCGCGGCTGGGGTCAGCGGGCTCTATATTGCATCAATGTCTTGTCGTTCCATCATCTACAAAGGAATGATGTTGGCAGAACAGGTGGCGGTGTTGTACCCTGACCTTCAGGATGAACGTTTTGAGAGCGCTTTTGCAATCTATCATCAACGCTATTCCACCAATACATTTCCACAGTGGTGGTTGGCCCAGCCGTTCCGCATGTTGGCCCATAACGGTGAGATCAATACGCTCAAGGGAAATATGAACTGGATGAAAAGCCATGAGATTCGCATGGCAAGTGCGACCTTTGGGGACATGGCGGAGGACATCAAGCCAATCATCCCGCATGGATCCTCTGATTCTGCTGCCCTTGATGCCGTATTTGAAATGATGGTGCGCGCGGGTCGGAATGCGCCTATGGCCAAAACAATTCTCGTTCCAGAAAGCTGGTCAAAGCAAGGTGATGACCTTCCCCAAAGCTGGCGGGATATGTATTCCTATTGCAATTCGGTGATGGAGCCTTGGGACGGCCCCGCTGCTCTTGCCATGACCGACGGACGCTGGGTCTGTGCTGGGCTTGACCGAAACGGCCTTCGCCCGATGCGCTATGTGGTGACGGGTGACGGACTTTTAATTGCCGGCTCAGAGGCCGGCATGGTGCCCGTGGACGAAGCAACTGTGCGCGAAAAAGGAGCGCTTGGACCTGGTCAGCTTTTGGCGGTCGATATGGCCGAAGGAAAGCTCTATCACGATGCAAAAATCAAAGACAAACTTGCCGCTTCTCAACCCTTCGGAAGCTGGATCACAAAAATAAATGAATTGGATGACGCGCTCGCAAATATAACAGAGAAAGCGTTTTTCACCGGTGAAGATCTTCGCCGCCGTCAAATCGCGGCTGGCTATACGATCGAAGAGTTGGAACATATTTTGACCCCAATGGTCGAAACCGGTAAAGAAGCCTTGGCTTCGATGGGTGATGACACGCCGCTGGCGGGGTTATCAGGGCATTATCGTGGCCTGCATCATTTTTTCAGACAAAATTTCTCGCAGGTGACTAACCCGCCAATCGACTCATTGCGCGAACGTCATGTTATGACCTTGCGGACCCGGCTTGGCAATCTTGGCAATATTTTGGATGAGGCGCCAGAGCAATGTGATCATCTGTTGTTGCACTCGCCAGTGCTGACCGTGCCAGAGTGGGACGCGCTGTGCCTTTATCTTGGGGATAAGGCGGCAACGATAGATTGTACATTTGTTGATGATGGCAGTGATCATGCCTTTAACGCCGCGCTTGAGCGTATTCAGGCCGAGGCTGAAGAAGCCGTGCGGTCAGGATGCGAACATGTCATGCTGACGGATCGCAATGTGAGTGCAGACCGCGTGCCATTACCAATGATTTTGGCCACAGGCGCGGTGCATTCGCATCTTGTAAGACAGCAATTGCGTACATTTGCATCCGTCAATGTGGCCAGTGGCGAATGTCTTGATGTGCATCATTTTGCGGTGTTGATTGGTGTTGGGGCGACAACCGTCAATGCCTATGTTGCCGAAGCGGCTATTGCTGATCGGCAGGTGCGCGGGTTATTACCGGGTCTGGAAATTGCAGATGCGGTTGCCAATTACCGAAAGGCTGTTGAAGACGGGTTGCTGAAAATCATGTCAAAGATGGGTATTTCGGTGATCACCTCTTATCGTGGGGGCTATAATTTCGAGGCGCTTGGG
>CAJXME010000285.1 GCA_913056245.1 uncultured Alphaproteobacteria bacterium
CCCAAGCCACTTGTCCTCAAGGCACCACGCCTTTGGCGGATCATCTTGATCTGCCGCCGGCTTTGACCGCGGCCTTGTCCGGTGTGGGGGTAGCGCAAGACGCTGCTGCCGCTGAAGCCGCGCAAAAAACCCTTGCTCCGGGTCAAGCCATCACCACGATCGAAGGTGGCTTATGGCGATGGGATGGCTATGTCCAGCCGCTCGGCGCAGAAACCTCCGCTGCGATGCGTCTTAAGCAAGAAGCCCGGTTGCGCGAATTGACCGCTGAATTTGCGGCCGCTGAACAAGAGGCTGAAACCGCGCTTGAGGCGTCAACTTCCTCTAAAGCCACGCTTGATGCCGCGCGCGAAGCCCTGCAAAACCATCGGCAAGCCGAACGGCAAGCGGAACTAGATTTATCGCAAGCCCTGCGCCGCGATGAAAGCGCGCGCACGGCTTTGGAAACCGCTGAAAAACGCCGCGATGAATTGACCG
Source organism: uncultured Alphaproteobacteria bacterium (assembly GCA_913056245.1). Taxonomy (GTDB): domain Bacteria; phylum Pseudomonadota; class Alphaproteobacteria; order Puniceispirillales; family UBA1172; genus JAGWAQ01. Next base: position 475 of record CAJXME010000285.1, read on the forward strand.
AAACCTTGGCCATGCTGTCGTCGGGATTGACGGAAGCAGAAGCCGAACTATCCGCGCTGGCTGATCCAGCGGCGCTGGTGGCGGAAGCCGAACGCCTGCGGATTGAAGCCGAAGCCTGCCGCCAAACCCTTGCGGAAACCATGGGCAGTGAGCGCACCATCCGCAGCGCCCGCGATCAACGCCAGACACGCCGCGACGCCATCACGCGTGAAACTGACATTTGGGCCGAACGTCAAAAAGGCGCCCATGCGCGGATCGACGAATTGGCCAGCCGCAAAGGGCAAGCCGAACATGACGCCCAGACCCTTGCCAACCAGCCGCAGGTGATCGCCGAACGCCGCCACGCGCTGGGCGATGCCATCGATAAAGCCGAAGCCGAGCGGCGAGACGCGGGCGATGTTTTGGCGGAAGCTGAAACTGAACTCGCCCAAGCCGATGCCGCTCAACGCGACGCTGATCAAGCCTTGAGCCAACAACGCGAAGGGTATATCCGCTGTGAATCGCAACGTGACCTCGCCAAGCAAGACCTTGAGAGCATCACCAATCGGATTCGCGAACGCCTCAACGCCAGCCCTGATGCTTTGCGTGAATTGGCGGAAATGAACCCCGATGACGCCATAGATTGCGATGACGACACGATCGCCAATCTGGAACAGCGCCATGAACGTTTGATTCGCGAGCGTGAGAATATCGGCCCCGTCAACCTGCGCGCCGAAGCGGAAATGCAGGAAGTCGAAGAACGCATCGCCAGCATCAACACCGAATGCGATGATCTTAATGCCGCGATTTCAAAACTGCGCTCCGCCATCAGCCAATTAAACCGCGAAGGCCGGGAACGCTTGCTTAAAAGTTTCACCGAAGTGAATCGCTATTTTGAAACTTTGTTCAAATCGCTCTTCAATGGCGGCAGCGCGGAATTAAAATTAACCGAAGCAGACGACCCCCTTGATGCGGGCTTGGAAATATTAGCCAGCCCACCGGGCAAAAAACTGCAATCGCTCTCCTTGCTGTCGGGTGGGGAACAGGCTTTGACGGCGCTCGCGCTGATCTTTGCGGTGTTTTTGACCAATCCTTCGCCGATTTGCATCCTTGATGAGGTGGACGCGCCGCTGGATGATACCAATGTCGCGCGATTCTGCGATATGCTCAGCCAAATCGCCCAAGAAACCGGCACGCGATTCATCGTTGTCACCCACCACCGCTTGACCATGGCCAAAATGGACCGACTCTATGGCGTCACCATGGAACAAAAGGGCGTCAGCCGAATTGTCTCTGTTGACCTGCAAGCCGCTGAAAGATTTAAGGAATCCGCCTGATCTTTATGGTGTGGGACACTATGCCCCACCCGATATGCGGGCGCATCGTCCCCCGTACCCCTATCAAGGCTTGACAGACCCCCCTGTGATCCCTAATTTGTCGACGATTTCAGCGTTTTGAACGCAACCAATGAAGCAGATGCCGACGTTAAAGGGGTAACATCAACATTTCCAAATCTCGAAAGCCACATACGGACGTGAATCCCTCCAGCGCAGACGATTTGTCGACACCGACCAAATCGCATTCAGATCAATCGCTTGAAGCGCTAAGGCAAAAAATTCAACACGCCGATGAGGTTCGAGAAGAAAAAGCCAAGCAAAGTGAACGAAATCGTTCGCATCTGCCGGCGGAAATGATGGCACTGGTTGGGCGGATCGCCACAGAAATGGTGGCTGGCTTAGCGGTTGGGGGCTTTATAGGCTGGATGCTAGACGCCTGGCTAGGCACATCGCCATTGATGATGATTGTGCTGTTCTTTTTAGGGGCTGGGGCTGGTATGTTGAATATATGGCGCATGGCTTCAGGGCATGGGCTGAAAATTGGGTATTTTGATCATCAGCCGACCGCAAGTGAGGCTGATCAACATGAACAAGACAGGACACGCGACTAATGCATTCTCCAGTTGAGCAATTTACCATTAAAACCCTATTGCATCTTGAATTGCTGGGCTATGACGTGTCGTTTTCCAATTCAGCCCTGTTCATGATCCTTGCGGTGCTGGTCAGCGTGGCTTACTTGACCTTTGCCATGCGCAACCGCGATATGGTGCCTGGCCGTCTTCAGGCTTCGGAAGAGATCACCTTTCATTTTTGAAGTTGCAGAATGCCAGACCGAAGCTTTATTAACTTCACTTACTTTATTACACGTCGAGGTGCGACCGACTTATGGCCTTCGTAAGTCGATGATGTAAATTAATTTCAACTAC
>CAJXME010000286.1 GCA_913056245.1 uncultured Alphaproteobacteria bacterium
CCTCAAAAAAACACCCTGCATCCTAGTCGTCTCGATGCATCTGGCAAGGAAAAAATAGGGGCGGTCAGGTGGTATCCCCTAAGCCATAAAGCGCCCCTGCATCAAGCAAAGGCGGCGCTGCCGTCATGGTGGCGATTTGACGGCGTATTGCTTGCTCATGTTCGCGCGCGATCGCCTCTGCCTCTTCAACGCTGATCGCCTGAAAGCGGATGTTCTGCCCCGGCCGCAACCGCGCAAGTTTTGGCAAATCCGCAGAGATCACCGTTGCAATTTTGGTATAGCCGCCTGTGGTTTGGTGATCGGCCAATAAAATGATAGGGATGCCATTGCCCGGCACTTGAATTGACCCCGTGACAATACCATCGGACGGAATATCCGCGTTATCGATATGCTCCAAAACAGGCCCATCCAGCCGCATGCCCATGCGATTCAAAACTGGTGTGAGGCGATAATCATGGCTCGTTAAGGTTGCGATCGCCTGATCGGTGAATCGCTGATCTTGAGGGCCCATCACCACGCGGATTGGCGCGGAATTTCCTGAAAGCACCGATGGCAAAGGTTTGATCTGCATTTCAGGAGTGTCGCTGATGATCCCCTCCCCCAAATCCAGCCGGTCGCCATCGCGCAAAAGCCGCCCGTCTAAACCGCCGATCATCGCGTTTGGTGAGGTCGCCATCGATCCGTATAAAGGATGGACATTGATGCCGCCAGAAATGGCAATCACCGCGGTGTTGCTATCGGTCAGCATATTGACGCGGACTTGCCGCCCGGCTTTCAAATCCACCGCGCGATAAGACGGCACATCCAATTGAAAGCCGGTGCTGTCTTGAATGGATAGACGCCCATTTTCCGTGCCTGTGAGAGCCAAGCGCGCGGCATGGCCTAAGGTGAAGGACAAGCCGCCCAAACAGACTTCCAGCACCGCCGCGCCATCATCATTCCCCACCAAGGCGTTACCGATGCGCATGGAATCGCGATCAAGCACCCCGCCTTCAGGGACGCCCAAAGCCTGATGCCCCGGGCGACCATAATCTTGAACGCTGGTATGAGGGCCGGCGGTGATGATCTCAATCTGACGCATCACGCGTCTCCTTTGATCAATTCCGGCGTGATGACCGCCTCACCCGCCAATGCGGCGGCGTCAAGACGTCGATATTCATCATCATCGATCGCGTAAAAAGACACGCGATCACCGGCACGAAACAGAACGGGATCATCGCGCTGGCTATCAAAGGGACGCACGGGAACGCGCCCAATTAAATTCCAACCACCAGGCGACGCCAAGGGGTAAATCACCGTTTGATCCATGGCGATGCCTAGGCTTAAGGCGGGGACATGCTGTCGCGGGCTTGATCGCCTCGGCAGATAAAGCGCGTCATCAACGCCTTTCATATAGGCCAAGCCGGGCAAAAACCCCATAATCGCGACCGTTAAAGTGTTTCGGGTGTGGCGGGTAATCACCTCATCTTCGGTCAAGCCAGAACGCGACGCCACTTCCGGCAAATCCTCGCCATATTCGCCGCCATAACAAACAGGCAATCGCCAATGGCGGTATTCATAAGACGCGTCCGTATCCAGTTTTAACATTACCGCTTGCACATCGTTTGTGAGAATCTGCTGAGACGTCACAAGGCTGTCGTAATGGATCAGCAGATTATTCATCCCGGGGATGACATCGCGCAGGCCATGGGGCGGGTTGGCGCCTAGCAATTCCCCCAATCGCCGCGATAAAACGATCGCATCCGCATCGGAAAAAGCCGCAAAACTGACGATCAACCCTTGGTCAGAAGCGCTCATATAGTCAATTTTATCAATATTTTGATTATTGATTTTCATGTTTTTGTTGAACTATGATTCGATTAGGTTTGGTAAACTGTTATCTTTACGGCAACAAGATTCATGACCTAGAATAAGCACAAGTCGCAAAAATGAGTAGTCGAAAATGCCTTTCTTCAATTTGAATTCCGATATGGCCGAAGGATATGGCCCATGGTCGATGGGCGATGACGAAGGCCTGCTTGGGCTTGTCCATTCCGCCAATATCGCTTGCGGTTATCACGGCGGCGATCACAACATCATGGCACGGGTGATGAGCGCCGCCAATAGCGCCGGAGTATCGATCGGCGCGCATCCCGGGTTTTATGATCTCCATGGATTTGGCCGGCGTCCAATCAATTTATCGATGGCTGAAATTGAAAACATCATCGCCTATCAATTGGGCGCGGCTCTGGCTATGGCGGCTTTGGTGGGCGCTAAGGTCACCCATGTTAAACCCCATGGCGCGCTGAACAACATGGCATGCAACGATCCGGATATGGCTCAGGCCATCGCCAAAGCGGTCAAAGCCGTTGATCCGTCGCAAATATTCTTAGCCCCTACCCTCAGCGCATTGGTCAAGGCGGGTCATGATCATGGCCTTACCACCGCCGAAGAAGTCTTTGCCGATCGCGCCTATATGCCCGATGGTCAATTGGCGCCGCGCAGCCGGCCTGACGCGATGATCCACGACAGCGATCAAGCGCTAACCAACTGCATCCGCATGATCGGTGACGGCCAAATCATCGCCATTGATGGCACTGTTTTAGACGTCACAGCGGATTCGATTTGCGTTCATGGTGATGAGCCTTCGGCTTTAGCCATGGTGAAAACCCTTAAAGACGGCTTGGAAAAGGCTGGATTTAAGGGCTGCACCCTGCCTGAAATGATGGCGCAGAAA
>CAJXME010000287.1 GCA_913056245.1 uncultured Alphaproteobacteria bacterium
TTTGGCTTGCCGGTGATTACCATCGTCGATACGGCCGGCGCTTACCCCGGGCGGGGGGCTGAAGAACGCGGCCAGGCGGAAGCCATTGCCCGCTCGATTGAAACCTGCTTGAACCTGACATCGCCGATTGTCTCAGCGGTGGTGGGCGAAGGCGGCTCCGGGGGCGCGATCGCGCTGGCGACAGGCAATCGCGTGCTGATGTTTGAACACGCTGTCTATTCGGTGATCTCGCCCGAAGGCTGCGCCTCGATCCTGTGGCGAAGCGCTGACCACGCGCGGGATGCGGCGGAATCGCTTCGGCTGACCGCGCAAGATATGATGAAACTCGGCGTCATTGACGGCATTGTCGAAGAACCGCTTGGCGCGGCGCATCGTGACCCTAAGCAAGCGATTGCTAATCTCGGTGAAGCCATTGACCGGCAATTGGCTGATTTAAGTGGCCTTTCCGGTGACGCTTTGGTTAAAGATCGCCATGATAAATACATTGCCCTTGGAGAAAAAGGGCTTGCCTGATCGGTCAACAGACCCGCGCTAGGGTGCTGACGGATACTTGTTTTGCGCCATGGCGTTTCAGGCATCGCGCCGCTGAAGACAGGCTGGCGCCGGTGGTCAGCACATCATCAATCAAGAGAATATGCGCATCCGCTAGATGACGGCGTTGATCTTGAGGCACGTGAAAAGCCCCGCGCATGGCGGCGATGCGTTGCGCTTTTGTTTTGCGGCCTTGGGGCGGCGTTGCTTTTTGGCGGATCAAGAGATGGGTGTTGAATTTATCAAAACGGCCGGCTTGTTTCGTTAAATGCCGCGCCAATTCCGCCGATTGATTGAACCGGCGGCTGAAAAATCGCCAGCGATGCAAGGGCAGGGGCAAAACAAAATCAACCGTTTCAATGAGGGGCAGGGTTTTCGGCGCCATGATCCGCGCCAATATCGGCGCCATATCCTGACGATCGCCATGTTTGAAACCAAGGATCATTTGCCGCGCGGGATCAGCATAAACGAGAGAAGAGACGGCGTGATCAAAATCCGGCGGATCGATATGGCAATCGCCGCAAATGGGCGTCATCACCGGCGTGTCAAACGGCAAGCCGCAGCGATGGCAAGCGTTGCTGGTGATCAGCGACAATTTCGGCCAGCAGGCCAAACAAAGCCCGGGATCAGTGACTTCAGCATCACAGATCGGGCAAAGATAGGGCGCCAGCAATCGCTCCAAGAAATGAAGACTAGGCCAGAACATATCTTGATCATCGCAAAAAGAAGTAAATTTTTCATGAATCGAACCTGTTTTCCCCTTGCCTTTTATCCGCCATTGGCCATGCTGTCGCCATGACGACACCGCCGCCTGTATTGATTGATCGTGAAGCCCATCGCCGTCACCGTGATCGCGCGGCGGCAGGGTTTGATCGCGTCGATTACCTCAAGCAAGCCGTGGTTGAGCGTCTTATGGATCGCATCGATATGATCCGCCGCGATTTGCCCTTGGTCTTGGATGCGGGGTGTCATACGGGCGCGCTGACCCAAGCGCTGTTGCAATCGCCTAAGGTTGGCCAAGTCAAAGCCTTTGACCCGTCGCCTCAAATGGCGACGCAGGCCGCCTCACGCCATGGGATTGAGGCGGTGGCCGCCGATTATGACGCCATCCCATTTGAGGGTGAGCAATTTGACGGTATTTTTTCCGCCTTTTCTCTGCATTGGGCGGATGATTTGCCCGGTGCGATGATCCAATTGCGGCAACGGCTCAAACCCGATGGCGTGATGATGCTCGCGCTGCTGGGTGGCGAGACCTTATCCGGCTTGCGCGCCGCGATGGCGAGCGCGGAAACCGAGGTCAGCGGCGGGATGTCGCCGCGGGTTTTGCCCATGGGGGATATCCGCGATATGGGGGGGCTGATCAGCCGCGCGGGCTTGGCGATGCCCGTGGCGGATAGCGACACCCTCACCGTCACCTATCCTGATGTCTTGACCTTGATGGCGGAATTGCGCGCCATGGGGGAGGCCAATGCCATGACCGGCCGCGTCAAACGCATGACCAGCCGCGGGGTGTTTATGCGGGCAGCGGAGATTTATCATGAACGCTTTGGTGAGGCCGATGGCCGCATCAGCGCGTCTTTTGAGATCATCACTTTGACGGGCTGGGCGCCTGATGCCAGCCAGCCGCAACCGCTAAAGCCCGGGTCAGCCCAGCACCGCTTATCGGATGCGCTGGGGGTGAGTGAACGTGACCCTGAAGACGATAGAGACCCAAGATCAGAGTAAATCCTGAAGCATCGCCACCAAGGGCTTATCCGCTGGCGGCATGGGGTAATCGCCCAGCCGTGGTGGCCGCACCCAAGTGATGGGATTGTTTTCTTTTGGCACCGGTGTGCCCTGCCAACGGCGGCAGACATAAAGCAATAAAAGCAGATGAAATGTTTTTGTTTAATGTACTTATCTATGTATCAATATATCTGGGTTTCTTTTATGACTCTCTCTCTCTAAATTCAATGTCCGATTGGATTTTCCAACTGACCATTATTTGAAAGTTTGGTGGTGGGCCTGTATCTAGTATAGCATCACTAGATAGCAATTTAATTTTATTAAGGTCAGCTTCCGAGACTGCGCTTGTTAGGGCGCCTGTGTCTATCAGACCATCAATTGTTAATTCACCAAAATCCATCGGAAAGTAGAACATATGTCGTTTTTGTTTCAGAGTCAGCGTTGTTGACAATGG
>CAJXME010000288.1 GCA_913056245.1 uncultured Alphaproteobacteria bacterium
AGATGGTCTCAATCTTTTCGTTCGCCATCAGCCGGTTTTCCAGAATCTTCTCGCAGCGCAGGGAATCGCGGCGGTGGATCAGATAGACCTTGGACGCGTGGTTGGTCAGGTACAGGGCTTCCTCGACCGCCGTATTGCCGCCGCCCACCACAGCCACATCTTTATCGCGATAGAAAAACCCATCGCAAGTGGCGCAAGCCGAGACGCCCCGGCCATTAAAGGTGGTTTCGCTTTCAAGGCCGAGCCAGCGGGCTTGCGCGCCTGTTGCGATAATCACGCTTTTTGCCCGATAGGTTTTGCCGCCATCGCTATTCAGAACAAAAGGACGGGCGGAAAAATCCACGGAAGTCACCAAATCATAATCGATCCGCGCCCCGACATTTTCAGCCTGTTCTTGCATCTGCTGCATCAACCAAGGCCCTTGCACGACATCGGCAAAACCGGGGTAATTTTCCACATCGGTGGTGATCGTCAATTGTCCCCCCGGTTGCAACCCAGCCAAGACCAGCGGGTTCATATTGGCGCGCGCGGCGTAAATCGCAGCCGTCAGGCCAGCGGCACCCGTGCCAATGATAATGACGTTTTCAATCTGATCAGACATGTTGAACCTCAATAGCAGGAAGAGAAGATGGGGTTAGTTTAATTCGGGACGATTGCGAAAATGCTCTAATGCCTCGGGATTGGCAAGGGCTTCGGTGTTTTTAATGCTGCGGCCTTCGACCACATCACGCACCGCAAGTTCCGTGATCTTGCCCGATCGTGTGCGTGGAATATCCGCCACTTGCAGAATCACCGCCGGGACATGGCGCGGCGTCGCGCCTTGACGGATCGCGGCTTTGATGCGGTCGCATAACGCATCATCAAGATCGCAACCTTCAGCCATGCGGACAAACAACACCACCCGCACATCAATCGCGCCTTGCTCATGGATCGTTTGGCCAATCACCAAGGCTTCGAGGATTTCATCAAAGGCTTCAACCTGCCGGTAGATTTCCGCTGTGCCAATCCGAATGCCGCCGGGGTTAAGCGTCGCGTCCGATCGCCCATGGATGATCACGCCATGGTTCGCGGTCATCGTTGCCCAATCGCCATGGCGCCAAATGCCGGGGAAATGTTCAAAATAAGCCGCGCGGTATTTCGCGCCATCATCATCTCCCCAAAACCCAATGGGCATAGATGGGAAGGGCTTGGTGCATACCAATTCCCCCTGCTCGCCTTGGATCGGCTGGCCATCGTCATCCCAAACATCCACCGCCATGCCAAGGCCGCGGGCTTGAATTTCCCCCGCATAGACCGGTTTCACGGGGCATCCCAACACAAAGCAGGAAATCAAATCCGTGCCGCCGGAAATGCTAGCCAATTGCAGGTCTGATTTGATCGCCTCATAGATAAAATTGAAGCCATCGGTGGAAAGCGGTGACCCTGTTGAGCAAATCTGCCGCAAAGCCGAAAGATCAACCGATTCGGCGGGGCGATAGCCGCTTTTCCTTACCGCATCGATATATTTGGCGGAAGTGCCAAACATCACCAGTTTCTCCGCCTCCGCCATCTGCCAAAGGCGTTCAGGGCCAGGATGAAACGGGTTGCCCTCAAAAAGAACAACGGTGGCTTTAATCGCCATGCCAGAGACCAGCCAATTCCACATCATCCAACCGCAAGTGGTGAAATAAAACACCGGCTCGCCCGCGCTGATATTGCCGTGAAGCCGATGCTCTTTGATATGTTGAATCAACGTGCCGCCCGCGCCATGGGTGATGCATTTTGGCGCCCCCGTTGTCCCCGACGAATACATGATATAAAGCGGGTGATTAAACGGCAGGCGCATAAAATCATCGATTGGCGTTGATTTGAGCGCATCGGCAAACATCACTGCCTGATCAAGTCCCGTTAAATCCGGCGTGTCTTCTAAAAACGGCAGAATCAAAATTCGCTTGAGCGAGGGCAAGTTCGCCGCCAAATCACGGATGATGCCCATGCGATCATGAGGCTTGCCGTTATAGGTATAGCCATCCGCCGCCATCAAAATCACGGGATCAATTTGACCAAAACGATCGGTGACGCCGCCGAGACCAAAATCACTCGAACAAGAGGAAAACACCGCGCCAATGCTCGACGCCGCCAGCATGGTGATGATCGCCTCGGGAACATTGGGCGTATAAGCGGCCACACGATCCCCCGGCTTGACCCCCACCGATGTCATCCACCCCGCCAGCGCCATGACTTGCGCCTTGACCTCGGCTCGAGATAATTGCCGGCGGCTATCCTGATCGCCTTCGCGATGAGCGATGATGGCGGGGCTGTCATCGGCTTCCGCCAACATATTTTCAGCGTAATTGATTTGAGCATCGACAAAGAACTGGCCGCCTTCCATGCGATCAGGATTGGTCAAAGCCATCTCACCCTTATCACCGATCAGCCCATGCCAATCCCAGAGCTGCGACCAAAACGTCGCGCTGTCTTCGGTGGAAAACCGCCAAAGGGCTTCGTAATCCCCGCCCCAATCAAACCCGGTCTTTTGCTTCAGAAACTCAGCAAAATCACCCAATGCCGTTGGGTTGTTCTGAGGCGGTGTCCATAGCAAAGAAGCGGCCCAACAGGCCGAACGCATATCGCACGCGCTCTTTTACGGCGAGTTTGGCGCCCTGGGAGAGGACGAAATTCTACAGGGCTTCCACGACGTGCCCACGCACAGCATG
>CAJXME010000289.1 GCA_913056245.1 uncultured Alphaproteobacteria bacterium
ATCCTTCATACTGTCCACCTCAGCGGTGATGATGGAAACTCTTTTTATTAACAACCAGAATTTTGCTGAAATTTTTCCCTAGAGACTTTTGAGAAATATTTTGTTATTTTGTACTAATGGCGAACGTCTGTGAACATTTATAAAAATCTTGGTTCAGCACGGAAAGGACTTCAGGGATTAGTTTGCCGCCGCTGCCCCCGGGGAAGCCGCGCACTTTGCCAAGGCTTTGTGCATTTGAAGGATTGGCATTGGCAATCGCCACCAGACTATCATCTTTGATCAACCGCGTTTTTGGCACATCTCGACGCTGGGCTTCGCGTTCACGCCAAGCGGCCAAATGTTTGAGGCGATTCAAGGTCACGGGTTTGCCGCCCTTATGCTTGATTTTTTGCCACGCCTTATCGGGGGCAAATTCATAAATGCTGAGGTCTTGCAAAACGCTCATTTCTTCATCCAGCCAATGGCTACGCTTAGCTTTTGCGATGCGCTCCGCCATGATGGGGTAAATCCGCTCCAGATAAATCACATCATCCAAGGCGTATCGAATTTGCTTTTCTGACAAAGGCCGCTGGGACCAATCGGTGAAGCGTGAGCCTTTATCAATCGCGATATCCAGAAACCCTTTCACCAGTTTGTCATAGCCGACTTGATCGCCAAAGCCGCAAACCATGGCGGCGATTTGGCTGTCATAACTCGGCTTTGGCAGGGTGCCGGTCATCCGAACCAAAATCTCAAGGTCTTGGCGGCCAGCGTGAAAGACTTTCAGCACATGCTCATTTTGCAACAAGTCAAAGAACGGGGTGAGATCAAGCCCCTCAGCCAGGGGGTCAACCGCCGCGGCTTCGTCTTTTGAAGCCAATTGAATGAGGCAGATTTTTGAATAATACGTCGTCTCACGCATTAATTCCGTATCAATGGCGATATGCGGATGCTGGGCTAACCGTTGGCAAAGCGCGGCGAGGTCTGCGGTCTTTGTGATCGGTTGATGGTGAGAATTGGTCATGCCATTATCCTAGGGATTGGTAATTTTTTCATGCTGGCGCACTATAGCGATGTTTTGACCTGCGCCAAATGTCTTTTCTGCCCTTGCACTGGCGTCATATTATCACACATTATAAAGATAATGTTGTCGCGAAAGTTGAAAGAGAAACTCCCATGACGTTATCCCGCGTGTTTACATCATCCATCCTGATGGCAGGGTTAGGTTCAGCGGTATCATCCGCGGCCATGGCTGATATCATCTCGCATCGTGCGGTTTATGATTTAACCATGCATAAAGTATCGTCTTCGGCGCAAATCGAAAGCATCGAAGGCCAGACACGCTACACGTTGAAACGCGGTTGTGATGGCTGGGAATCAAATGAAGATTATGTGGTTTCCTTCGGCTTTGGCCAAGATAGCGTGACCAATTTTGCTTCCAGTTACAACACTTGGGAATCCTTCTCCGGCGATAGTTTTTCGTTTCAAGTGACGGAAAACTCCACTCTTGATGGCGAGACACAATACGATGGTTTTGCCAATATCGGCAATGGCATCGCCGAAGCGTTCTACAGCACGAGTGCCGATAATCTGCGGACATTGCCGCAAGACACCTTATTTCCTGTTCAGCATATGGAAGTCTTGATGCAAAAAGCTAAAACCGGCGAGACCGTGCATCAAACCACCTTGTTTTTAGGCGGTGAAGAAGACGACTCCCTTTATTTCGTCAATTCCGTCATGGGCAAACGCAAAGCCTCAACGCCGCCGGAGGTGATGGGGAAACTTGGCGAAAATGGCTATTGGCCGATCACGATCGCGTATTATGATCCGGAAGCCAAAACCCTAGAGCCTGAATATGAAATCAATTTCAAGGTTCAAGAAAACGGGGTTATTCCGTCCTATATCGTGAATTATAGCGACTTTTCCATGAGCGCCACTTTGCGGAGCGTTGAAAGCATCACTGATCCGAAATGCTAGGATTCACGAGCGGTCTTTCGGGCGCAATTTCCACTGCCGCCCTTTCGCAATAGCCGCATCGCCATGGCGGGATCGCAATTGATCCATGGCGCGTTCCAATTTATGACGGCGATCACGATCAGGATCACCCAGATCAATAGGGTCGGCTTGATCCGGCGTGGTCAATTGATCGAGCCCGATGCCGATCAGCCGCCAAGCACGATCAGGCCGCACTTCGCGCTTGAGCAATTCAAACCCTGTAGAAAAAATCTGATCGGCCATTTGCGTCGGCGCGGTAAGCGTCGCGGAGCGGGTGACGATCTTATGATCATGGGTCTTTAATTTCAGCACAACCCGCTTGCCCGCGTGATGATTGGTTTTGACGCGCCGAGATACTTTTTCCGTTAATTCCATCAGCCATGACGCCAGCACATCAAGGTCGCTTAAATCGTCTTCAAAGGTGGTTTCAGCCGAAATGCTCTTGGCGGGGGCGTTGGGGGTCACGGGTCTTGTGTCGATGCCGCGCGCCCGATCTTGCAATTTTGGGCCGATCTCACCCGCCAATTGCATGATGGCTTTGCCATCGGCTTTGGCGAGATCACCGCAAGTGTGAATGCCCGCGCTGTTGAGTTTTTGAACCAAGGTTTTGCCCGCGCCATAAAGCAAGGAAACGGGGCGATCCGATAAAAACTCAGCCGCCTCCGCCTTGCCGATGATGCAAAACCCTTTCGGTTTATCAAGATCAGAAGCAATTT
>CAJXME010000290.1 GCA_913056245.1 uncultured Alphaproteobacteria bacterium
AATCGGAATTGATGGCATCAAGCCAACAAGCGACCGCCGCGGGTGGGGAAGCGATGCTGGAGCAATTGCGCCAGAGCGCCAATCAACAATCATCTTATCGCGGGGCGGGGGGCTCAAGCAGCTATTCTTCGCATGGTTTTTCTTCTTATGGAAACCCTCACCACGGCACGGACGGGCAAGCGCCGCTCCATCCAACAGAAACCGCGATGCATCACCCCAATGCCGCTTTAACCGGGTTTGATCTGCCGCCATCGGCGCGCCCGCATGACGCGGAGGTTTCGGGGCAAGATGAAGCCGATGATCACGCCATGGCCTATCCCATGGGGGCGGCAAGGGCGCAATTGCACGCCACTTATATCATCACCGAAACCGAAGATGGGATCGCGATTGTCGATCAGCACGCCGCCCATGAACGGCTGGTGATGGAACGCATGAAATCGGCCCTTGATGAAGGCGGGATTAAGCGGCAAATCCTGCTCCTACCTGAGGTGATCGAGCCGGGCAAAGCCGAAGCAGGCCTAATCCTTGATCATCAAGAGATGCTGGCGCAACTGGGGCTGGTGGTGGAACCTTTTGGCGATGGCGCGATCCTCGTGCGCGAAGTGCCGGCCATGCTAGGCCAAGCCAATGTTGCCGCCATGATCCAAGACATCATCGAAGAATTGCATCATCTTGGCAGCAGCACGATCCTCGACGATAAGATCAACCATGTTTTGGCGACCTTGTCTTGCCATGGATCGGTGCGCGCGGGGCGACGGTTGAACGCCGCGGAAATGAACGCTTTGTTGCGCGAAATGGAAGTCACCCCGCGATCAGGGCAATGCAATCATGGCCGCCCCACATGGATTTCGCTGAGCCTCAAAGACATCGAGAAATTATTCAGCCGCCGGTGATTTTTTCTGAATTATGCGGCGTGATAACGCCCAAGGGTGCAGGCGGATTTTCCCCATTGCCGGGTTTCTAAAGCCTCAACAGCATCGGGCAGGTGAGCCGGGCGGCGGCGATCATGTTCGATTGAGATTAGCGCGCCATCCGCAACATGACCAAGGCTGATCAAATTCTTGAGCGCCATGGCCGCCAGATCAGGGTCATCATCATGATATTGCCAAGGCGGATCAAGGAAGATCAGGCCGGCGGGTGCGCTCGGCCAAGCCAAATTGCGCGTCGCGTCACGGCGGATGACATGGACATTATCACCCGCGTCGAGTTTCTGGATATTCGCGTCAAGGCAAGCCAGCGCGGTGGGATTGCTTTCCACCATCACGATTGTCTCTGCGCCGCGCGACCACGCTTCTAGGCCAAGCGCGCCGCTGCCTGCGAAGACATCCGCCACCACCACGCCGTCTAATGGCTTGCCATATCGGCCGCCCATCAACAGGTTGAACAAGCCTTGGCGGACGCGATCAGCGGTGGGGCGCACCAAGCCGCCGCTCGGCACATTAAGAAGGGCGCCGCGTCTTTTGCCGCTGATGATTCGCATGATGAACCTTTCGGGAAAAAGATGACGGGCGCGATGATGATTTCGCGGCAGGCTTCGAGGTGTTTTTCAGGGAGTTTTTCGGGGCGCTTTGTGCGTTGGGTTGGCGCTTCGGGGCGGCTTTTCTCGCGCCTGATTTTCCCGAACCCGGTTTAGCCCAGCCCGATTTCATCTTATCTTCAGGGCGCAGAGCGACGCGCGGCAATCCCAGTTGATCGCGCAGGATATTGGTTTTTACCTCTTCGACCTCACCGTCCTGCATTTGATTGAGTTTGAACGGGCCAAAACTGACGCGGATTAATCGGCTGACGGGGTAGCCGAGATGCTCCATGATGCGGCGAATTTCGCGGTTCTTGCCTTCTTTCAGAATGATGGTGAGCCAAGCGTTGCTCCCCATTTGCCGGTCGATTGACGCGTCCACCCCGCGGTAATGGATGCCGTCAATGGTGATCCCTTTGCTGAGCGCGGTGAGTTTTTCCGCCTCCACTCGCCCCCGCACCCGCACGCGATATTTGCGCGTCCAGCCTGTATCGGGCAATTCCAGATAACGCGCCAGATCGCCAGAATTGGTCAGCAGCAATAGCCCTTCGCTATCCAAATCGAGGCGGCCAACGCTGATCACCCGCGGCAAATCATCGGGCAGGCTGTCAAAGACAGTGTCGCGATCCTTTTCATCGCGATGGCTGACCACCAAGCCGCGCGGTTTATAATACCGCCATAACCGCGGCGCTTCCGCGCTAATCAAGGGTTTGCCATCGATGGTGATGATGTCTTGAGCGCTGGCGTTATAAGCGGGGGATAATTGCACTTTGCCATTGACCGTGACGCGACCCGCTTCGATCCAACGTTCCGCATCACGGCGCGAGCAAAACCCCGCATGGGCAATTTTCTTGGCGATCCGCTCTGGGGCGGTGTTGTCCTCAAAAAGCCGCGCCAGTTTGTCTTGGCGAGCTGATTTCGCCGCCGCTTGCGCTTTTGGCCGCGCCCCTTGGCGGGGGCGTTTCGTGGCGGGTTTTTTTGAAGCAGGTGATGGGTGCTTTGTCATGGTCTATCCTTGATGTCGCGCCAGCATAGCCGAATTGTTAAAATTATGCGATGGTGATTGCCATGGATCATGATGCTTTTCTTATTTCCAAAATGGACGATGCCTTGGCCTTGGCGGAGGAGGCCATGGCTGAAGGCGAAGTGCCGGTGGCGGC
>CAJXME010000291.1 GCA_913056245.1 uncultured Alphaproteobacteria bacterium
ACTTTTTTTCAAGT
This sequence comes from uncultured Alphaproteobacteria bacterium, assembly GCA_913056245.1. Classification (GTDB taxonomy): domain Bacteria; phylum Pseudomonadota; class Alphaproteobacteria; order Puniceispirillales; family UBA1172; genus JAGWAQ01. The sequence goes on from CAJXME010000291.1 coordinate 15, forward strand.
TGTTTTTTCGTTAGTAAGGCTTGCTTCTTCTCAATTTCCATCAACAATTGTAGACGGCCGAAAAATTTCTGGAGCAGAACGTTTAGAAACTATAGCTAAATTCACAGCAGCAGTTAACCTTGGAATCATAATTCAACGACAATTTTTAATTTTTCTCATTATTATTCGAAGTACTTTGTTCAACATCAAAATAACCATGTCGGCCCTGAGTTAGATCTATACCAACTGTAAACCAATTCGGTTCCCAACCGAATTCTTCAAGCATGGGTTCCGTTAAATCATCAAAAAGTGTATCTTTTCCTTCTCCGCCGTCAAAGGTGTCGCTACCACCTGTATTGGCGAAAAAATCATCGCCAGCGCCGCCATAGAGCGTATCGTTACCTAATCCGTCAGAAAGAAGATCGTTGCCGTCACCACCGTAGATCACATCATCGCCATCGCCAGCAGTTAGAATATCATCACCTTCACCACCACGATAAATCGTCTTTTCTCCGGTCAGGTGATCATTGCCTGCGCCCCCATCACGACAGGCGCATCAAGCCGTCATAGCGATCGGGGCTGCGGTCGCGGAACAGCCCCCAAGCGGCACGCTCACGGCGCATCGCGTCAAAATCAAAACTCGCCATGGCAATCGCGCCAATTTCACCGCCGCATCCCGCCACGATATCCCCCGTCGCATCGGCGATAAAGGACTGCCCATACCAATCCATGGTGATGCCATTGACCTCTTCTTGGCCGACGCGATTGCTCGCCGCCAGCCCCACCATATTGGCGGCGGCGTGGCCTTGCATCGTGCGCTGCCAATGCCCCGAAGAATCGTAATCAGGGTTGCCCGGCTCACTGCCAATGGCGGTGGGGTAGAGCAACAAATCCGCCCCCATCAAAGCCATCGAACGCGCGGTTTCCGGAAACCATTGATCCCAACAAATGCCAACGCCGATCCGCCCAAAAGCCGTGTCCCAGACCTTAAAACCGAGATCGCCGGGGCTGAAATAAAACTTTTCTTCATAGCCCGGGCCTTGGGGGATATGGGTTTTGCGATAGACCCCTTGCTGGCGGCCATCGGCGTCGATCATCATCACCGAATTAAAATAAGCATTAGTCGCTTGCTCAAAGAAACTGATCGGCAGCACCACCCCCAATTCTTTGCCAAGGTCAGCAAACCGGCCTAAAAACGGATGCCCTTCAACGGGATGGGCGTAATCAAAATATTTGGGATGCTGTTCCGGACAAAAATACACGGTGGCAAAAAGTTCTTGCAGGAGGATAATCTCAGCGCCTTCCTTTGCGGCTTTCCGCACCATCGCTTCCGCCTGATCCAGATTGGCGTCAACGTCCCAGCCGAGAGCCATTTGTGTGATTGCAACTTTTGGCATTATTGCCCCTCCATGCCCAGCAAAAGATTAACCGTATTGGTGCCGACTTCGCTCACCGCATAGCCGCCTTCCATCACCGTCAAGGTCGGCAGATTAAGGGTCGCGATGCGTCGCCCCATATCGATGAAATCCGCGCTGGTGAGTTTGAAAAAACTAATCGGATCGTTTTCAAACGTATCGGCGCCGAAGGACACGATCAAGGAATCCGCCCCGAAGGCGCGAATGCGGCCAAGCGCATCATCCAAAGCCTCGCTCCATTTCGAATATGGGGTTTTGGGCGGCATCGGATAATTGACGTTATACCCCTCACCCGCGCCAAGGCCTGTTTCTTCCGCATAGCCCAAGAAATAAGGGAAGGCTTCCGCGGGATCGCCATGGAGCGATAAAAACAACACGTCATCGCGGTCATAGAAAATGGCTTGCGTGCCGTTGCCATGGTGAAAATCAACATCGAGGATGGCGACTTTCGCCGCGCCTTGATCGCGCATATGCTGGGCGGCAATCGCGGCGTTGTTGTAAAAACAATAACCGCCAAATTGATCCTTTGAGGCGTGATGCCCCGGCGGGCGGCAGAGCGCAAACATCATCTGGGCTTGCCCCTTCATAATCGCATCGGCGGCGGTCAACGCAACTTGCGCGGAAGTGTAAGCCGCCTCAGCCGTGCCAGCGGAAATCGACGTTTCGCTCGCCAAAGTGTAATACCCCATCTTGCCGTCAATGAAGGATGGGATGCGCGGCGATGGCATCGAGCGTGATGGCCAAACGCTGGCGATGGCTTCGCCTTTGAATCCTGCCGCTACCCATTCCTGCCAGCAGGTTTCGATAAAGGTGACAAAACCTTCGTCATGGATGGCGGTGATGGGGTCGCGGCCAAAATCTTTTGGCGAATGGATTGTGCCGAGCGAAGTTTTTTCGATCGCTTCAAGGATAAAATCCATGCGTTCCGGGCATTCAAAAGGCGGCAGCAATTCCCCGCCATACAATTCGGTTTTGGAGGCGCGTTTGCGGTGATCTTCCGAATAAATAATATCCATAATCTCAATAATCCCTGCTCTGTGAACCTAATCTTTTCTAATCTTCTAGCGCGGTGACCTCTCGGCGGAAGCATGGCTCATCCCCATGATCCGGGGCGTCCAATTCCATCGCGTAACGATGGCCGGCATAAGTCGCCCATGCGATGGGGGCGGGAGAAGCGGCATCACCGATTAGTTTCACCGACCGAATGCCGCCATCTTGCCATTCGGCTTGGCGGGATTTGACCGCTTGCCAAAGCGCGTCATCACC
>CAJXME010000292.1 GCA_913056245.1 uncultured Alphaproteobacteria bacterium
GTGGAAACGGGATTATTGCGGGGGGCGTTGATCCGCAACAAAGGGCTGAAATTTGTCTGCCGAGACACCCGCCTCAAAGTTCATTCCAACAGCAAGGCCATCATGTCGGAGTTTCAACCCGATGAAAGCCTGATTATTCCCGTGGCACATAACGAAGGTCAATTCTATGCCGATGACAGCACCTTGAAGAAAATTCAAGACAACGGCCAGATTGCTTTCACCTATGCCCCCATCGCTGATGAGGATGATTACAACCCCAATGGCGCCGCTTTGGATATCGCGGGGATCACTTCAGAAAACGGCCGTGTCCTCGGCATGATGCCCCATCCCGAAAGACGCATGAGCGAAACCGTAGGCGGCGCGGATGGGCGGCGTCTTCTTTCTGCTATTTTTGAGGCCAGCCAGTCATGACCAATCATAACCCGATCGTGACCTGTGAAGATGCCCTTGGCATGGGGCTTACCGCCGAAGAATTTGATCGCATTTGCGATCATATGGGGCGGGTGCCGAATTTGACGGAATTGGGTGTGTTTTCCGCCATGTGGTCGGAACATTGCTCTTATAAATCCTCCAAAAAATGGCTCAAAACACTGCCAACCACCGGCGAGCAGGTGATCCAAGGACCAGGCGAAAACGCTGGCGTCATCGATATTGGCGAAGGCTGGGCGGCGGTGTTCAAAATTGAAAGCCACAACCACCCGTCTTACATCGAGCCTTATCAAGGCGCAGCGACAGGCGTCGGCGGTATTTTGCGCGATGTCTTCACCATGGGTGCACGTCCCGTAGCGCTGCTCAATGCCTTGCGGTTTGGCGCACCGGATCATCACCTGACGCCTTATCTCGCCTCTGGTGTGGTGGCAGGGATTGGCGGCTACGGCAATTGCATCGGCATTCCCACGGTTGGCGGCGAGGTCAATTTCGACCCATCCTATAACGGCAATATTCTGGTGAATGCCATGGCCGTTGGTCTGGCGCGGGCGGATTCAATTTTCTATTCCGCCGCTTCCGGCGCGGGCAATCCCGTCATTTACATTGGCGCGAAAACAGGCCGCGATGGGATTCACGGCGCCACCATGGCGTCAGCGGAATTCAACGAAGACGATGCTTCGAAACGCCCCACGGTGCAAGTCGGTGATCCCTTTGCGGGGAAACTCTTGATGGAAGCCAGCCTCGAATTGATGGCGTCGGATTCCGTGGTGGCGATCCAAGATATGGGCGCCGCTGGGCTGACCTCTTCTTCGGTTGAGATGGCCGCAAAAGGCGGTCTTGGGATGGAGATTGACCTTGATCTCGTGCCCGTGCGCGAAGATGAAATGTCATCCTATGAAATCATGCTGTCGGAATCCCAAGAACGGATGCTGGTGATCCTGAAGCCGGACGCCACCGAAAAAGCCAAGGCCATTCTTGATAAATGGGACCTTGATTTTGCCACCATCGGCACAGTGACTGAAACCGGCCGTTTGGTCTTGATGAAAGATGGCGGTCTTGCCGCTGACATCCCCCTCGCCCCGCTTGTTGATGACGCGCCGGAATACGACCGCCCCCATGAAGACACCCCGGCTCAACCGATCGCAAGCAGCAAAGACCTCATTGTCAAAATGCCGATCAAAGACGCGTTGTTGACGCTTTTGGCGTCGCATCATCTGTGCAGCCGCCGCTGGATTTGGGAGCAATATGATCGTGATGTTATGGCGGATACCGTCGCCGCGTCGACGGGGGATGCCGCGCTTGTTCGCGTGCATGGCCTCAAGCGTGGGCTTGCCATCAGCACCGATTGCACCCCGCGTTACGTCAAGGCTGATCCCGCCACCGGCGGCAAGCAAGCCGTCGCCGAAGCCTATCGCAATATCTCTGCTTGCGGCGCGACACCGCTGGCTGTGACCAATAACCTTAATTTTGGCAATCCCGAAAAGCCGATCATTATGGGGCAAATCACGGGTTCGATCACGGGCATGGGCGAAGCCGCCAAAGCCCTCAACACCCCCGTCGTATCCGGCAATGTGTCGCTTTACAACGAAACCGATGGCAACGCCATCAATCCCGCGCCTGTGATTGGCATGGTTGGCGTGATTGAAGATGTGGATGCGGCTGTCGGCATTGGCCTCACCGCCGCTGATCGTGATCTGGTGGTGATCGGTCAACACCCTGATCAAGATGACGGCTGGCTGGGATGTTCGGTTTATGCTGATGTGCTGACCAGCAATCCCGACGCGGCACCGCCGCCGATTGATCTCGAGGCTGAACACCGTCATGGCGCCTTTATCCAAGACGCTATCGCAAAGGGTCAGATCAGCGCCTGTCATGATATCAGCGATGGTGGGTTGCTGCCCGCGCTGGCGGAAATGATCATGGCGGGGCAATATGGCCTCACCCTTCCCTCAGCCGCCCATGCAAGCCATGGCTGGGCCTTTGGTGAGGACCAGGGGCGTTATGTCGTCGTCACCGATGATGCGCCGTGCCTTCTGGCGGCGGTGCCAACATCAAGAGCCGTTCTCTAATGTATTCAATGGGACCTCGGCCAATGGGGAGCGATAGGTCCAGAGCTTTGGCATCGAGTCTTGGCAAAACAATGCAAGTGTAACTCGTGAAAGGAAAATCCGCTAGAACAAACCCAAAAGGACGGTAGACATCAGAAGAATACCAGGCCGCATAGAACAACCTCCTGCTCATTA
>CAJXME010000293.1 GCA_913056245.1 uncultured Alphaproteobacteria bacterium
ACTGGAGTGGTGCCTATTTTGGGGATTTGCTTAGGTCATCAATGTATTGCTCAGCATTTTGGTGGGGAAATAATTCGTGCCAAAGAAATCATGCATGGCAAAACATCAAAAGTCTTCCATCATGGCGACAGCCTTTTCGGTACCATTTCGGCATGGTGTGCATTGTCCGCAGCTTTCATGGGCAAAGAATTGCATCAAATTCAGCGCCGCGTCACGAATATTGTCATGATCGGACATAACCACCACAGCGTGAGAGCCGACAAAGCATCCTTCTTCCGCCAAAGCGCCGCCGAAATCGAGGGGAATATCGCCTTTGCTTGCAGGCAAAATGCCCCCCGAAGCACCACCGGGCAGGTAGCCTTTGAACTGGTGGCCATCGGCCATGCCGCCGCAGCGTTCGATCAATTCATTGACCGTGCTGCCTGCCGGCGCAACCACAACCCCGGGATTGGCGACGCGGCCTGATACAGAATAAGACCGGAAGCCGGGGTGGTTTTCTTTGCCTTGGCTGTTGAACCATTCGCCGCCTTTTTCGAGCAGGTCACGCATCCAAAACAAGGTTTCGAGATTGTTGACAAGGGTCGGGCGGCCAAAAATGCCAACTTCCGCAACATAAGGCGGACGATGGCGCGGCAGGCCGCGTTTGCCTTCGATGGATTCGATCATGGCTGATTCTTCACCGCAAATATAAGCCCCCGCGCCACGACGAAGATGAATATTGGTGTGTTTGGCCAATCCAGCGGCTTCTACCTTGGCGATTTCTTGGCGAAGCAAGGCGATGATTTCAGGGTATTCATCGCGCATATAGATATAGACATCCGTGGCTTCCACGACGGCCGCGCCGATCAGCATGCCCTCGAGCATCCGATGAGGGTCACGGGACAGGTAATACCGATCTTTGAACGTGCCGGGTTCGCCTTCATCGCCATTCACCGCCATAATGCGAGGGCCGGGGAAAGATTTGACGATCGACCATTTCTTCGAGGTGGGGAAACCCGCGCCGCCAAGGCCGCGCAAAGCGGTTTCGCCGAGTTTCGCGATCACATCATCCGCGCTCATCGCGCCGGAGGTGATTTTCTTCAGCGTCTCATAGCCGCCATTATTGCTGTAATCGTCAAACAACGTGGCTTCAGCGCTTTCAGGGGTCGGCGCACCTGATTTAAGGGTGTTTTCAACCGCGATGCGATCCGCGTTGGGAATCAAGTGCTGACCCAATGCCGCGGCAGGCGCTTTATCGCAAGCACCAACGCAAGGCGCGCGTTTGATCCGCACATCAGCACCATCCAAATCCGCAAGTTCAGCCAAAAGACGTTCCGCGCCAGCCAATTGGCAACTCAAACTATCGCAAACGCGAATGGTGACCGGCGCAGGGGGCGTCTCCGTGTCTTTCACGCAATCAAAATGATCATAGAAGGTCGCCACTTCCCAGACTTCCGCCATGGGCAGTTTCATCAGTGAGGCGAGGGCGGTCAAATGCCGCTGGCTGAGATGGGTTTGCGCATCTTGGATGCGATGCAGATATTCAATCAGCATATCGCGTTGCGTGGGCTTTTCCCCAAGCATATCCAGCACTTCATCAATAGCGGCTGGGTCAACCATCCGCCCTTTTGGCTTTGCTTTGGCCTTCTTTGTGCCGGTCAATCCTTTATGTCCACCTGGACGTTGATGATTTTGCACTGAATTCTGACTATCTGGCATGATGCTCCCCATAGATGCCTTTAAAAAGATGCCTTGAATAAAATCAACATTAAGGCGCTATGTATTACCTCTGAATACACGCATAAAGAGATAGACGCCATGTTTGATCGGTGTGTATATGACAAGGAAATCAAGTTTTTGTATTTATCACCAGAGCGGCTTGAAACTGATTTGGCAAGAACAAGAATCGCGCTTATGAACGTAAACCTCATAGCCGTGGATGAGGCACATTGCATAAGCGAATGGGGGTATGATTTTCGTCCGTCATATTTGAATATTGCTGACATACGGCCTTTGCATAAAAAAGCTCCGATTGTTGCATTAACTGCGAGTGCCACTCCTCCTGTGGTAAAGGATATTCAACAAAAACTTCAATTCAAAAAGACCAATGTCATTGCGAAAAGTTTTGCTCGAGAGAATCTCGCGTATTTTGTGAATTGGGACGAACAGAAAATTGACAAGGCCGAGCGAATTGCGAAGAAGCTAAAAGGAAGCGGAATCATTTACGCTCGAAGTAGAATGGGCACCGAACGGATAGCGCGCGCTTTAAAAGAGCGCGGGCTTAGCGTAGATTTTTACCACGCTGGCCTAGAAGCCCAGGCACGTAGTGAAAAGCAAAATTCTTGGTTTCTTGGAAAAACGCAAATCATCGTTGCTACCAATGCATTTGGGATGGGAATCGACAAAGCCAATGTTCGATTCGTGCTTCATTTCGATATTCCAGACACACTCGAAAACTACTATCAAGAGTGTGGTCGTGCAGGAAGGGATGGTAAAAAAGCCTTTTCGGTAGCGCTAATCACCAGTAAAGATGTGGAACACTTCGAACGTAAAGTGAAACAGGCCTTTCCTAAAAAGGAGGATATAAAGCGTGTTTACAATGCCCTAGGAAGCTATTTAAAGCTTGCTACGGGAGCAGGCAAGGGTGAATCCTTCTCAATAAACATGGACGATTTTGCTA
>CAJXME010000294.1 GCA_913056245.1 uncultured Alphaproteobacteria bacterium
AACCAAGTCAGCGCAGCGCCGGCGGTGTAGGGTATCAGCAGCTCGAGGTCCTGCTCGCCGTCCGACAGCGCCGCATCGACGGTCTCCAGCACGGCATCCAGCCCGGTCCCAGCCGCGGCCGAGGTCCGCAGTACGGCAAAGGCGCGGTCAAAGTCCGGGTCGTGCTCGGCTTCGGCCATGATCGCCGCGCCGCCTTCTTGCCGCGCCAAAACCGTTTCGATGGGTGATGTCTGCAACGCATCCAAGACAGGAAGAAAACTTTCACCGGGAATGCAAAAAAGGCGGTCAACACCCTGTGCTTCAAGGCTTTTAACGATAATCTCGCCACCATTCATGGCCATAACCCTCACCAAAGATTCGTTGGCTCATCTTGGCATAGGCGAAGGTAGAAACAAAGGAATTAACACCGCGATATGGCTATAAAGCGATCACATCCGCGCCAAGGCGTTTGGCGTCTTCAGGATCGTGAGACACCATCAAAGCCGCCATGGATTTTGACGCCAAAATGCGCTTGACCACCTCTATGCAATCCAGCCGTGTTTCCCGATCGAGCGCGCTAAACGGTTCATCAAAAAGCAACAGGTCACGATCTTGCCAATCCGCACGGATCAACGCTCGGGCTAGCGCCACACGCTGTTGTTGACCGCCGGACACATCATCAGGTTTGCGGTCTTTGATCGCGCCAATGCCGAGATCATCCATCACCGCATCAACGGCGCGCCATTCGTCATCGCTTAGGGATAAAGACGGGCGTAATCCGAGCGCGATATTCATGCGGCAAGATAAGTGATCGAATAAATTATTGCTTTGAAAGATCATCGAAAGCGGCCGATCCGAAGGGTGAAGGGGGGTGAGGTCTTGCCCCTGCCAGTAAATCTTCCCTTGATGAGGCGTTAAAAACCCAGCCACAAGATTCAATAAAGTCGATTTGCCGATGCCCGAACGGCCTTCCACCACAACAATCTGTCCTTTATTGACGGTCAGGTTAAAGCAAAAGGATGGCGCGGTTTTATCCTCCGATGAGGAGGGGTAAGAAAATCGAACATCTTTCAATTCAAGCATAACGTCTCCCCAATAGGCGATGCATCATGACGCGAGTGACCACAAAAAGCGATAGCGTTAACAGCAATAACACTAAGGCTAAGGCATTGGCTTCCGCGGCGGCGTATTTCCCTGACAATTGATAGAGAAGCCAAGGTAAGGTGCGAAAATCCGCATTGGCGAAAAGCGCGATCACCCCAAGATCACCGAGGGACAAGGCCGCTGAAAGCCCCGCCACAAGGCCGATATCCTGCCGCAACGCCGGTAAGGTTAAGGTTTTTAATCGGGTGAGACCAGTGATCCCCAATTGCAGAGCCAGTCGATCATGCCGCGCCAAGACCGTGATCATCCGCCGCTCCAGCAACCGATAAGCAAAGGGAAGCGCCAGCAAGGTATTGGCCATCACCACTACACCAAACGCATAGCCAAAGACATCGCCCTTAGCGCGCAATAAAATAAAGGCGGATGTGCCCAAGACCACCGATGGGATTACCAAATAGAGCATCACCCCTTGATCCATGATGACCCGCGCGTATCGCGCCACTCGCCCTTGGCCATGTCGATAAGGCAGGCTCAACCCGGCTTTTGCTGTTGCCATCAACAAGGCCATGATCGTGACAAGGCCAGAGGTGACGATGGCAACGCTCGCGCTCGCCTTAAGCGCGTCCAGAAATTGTGGGCGTTTTAAGAGTGTCAGCAGTTCAAGATTAAAGCCTTTGATGGCGACCATCACCACGGGCAGTGCCATGAGACCAATAATCACCACAATCATCATCAGATCAAAGCCGCGATCAAAACGATTGAGGTCAATACGCGCGAGCGGAGACGGGCGGAAAGAGGCGAGAGGAGAAGAGGTAATCCCGCCAAAAATCGCCAATCCCGCCACCACCAATGCGGTCAAAGCAAATTGAATTAAACTCAGCCCTGCCGCGGCGGTGAGGTTGAAATCAAAGCGGATGGCGCTGTAGATTTCGACTTCAAGCGTGGTGACTTTCGGGCCGCCCCCTAGCATCAACACGAGCGAGAAGGACGTAAAACACAGCAAAAAGATCAGGCTGGCCAATCCCGGGATGGCGCCGCGCAGGCTTGGCCATTCGATATGGCGAAACCGATCAAAAGACGTCATCCCCAAATGCGCGGAAAGTCGCCATTTGGCATCCGGTATCGCTTGCAAGAGCGGCATCATCACCCGCATCGCCAAAGGCACATTGAGCATCATATGAGCGATCACAACGCCATGCAGGCCATAGAGATTAACATCACAAAACCCTCCACAAGCCCATGAGATCATGCCATTGCGCCCCCACACGGCCAGCAGCCCCATAGCCGCCACCATCGTGGGCAGCACCATGGCCAAACTGATGATCATGATCAAAAGAGGCATGCCGCGCCAATACGGGCGCCTTGATAAGGAAATAGAAGCCGGAATGGCGATCGCGATTGAAAACAGCACCGATAAGAAGGCTTGGAGGCCAGCGCTTTTAATGCTGTAGCGAATACGATCGCCATCAAGGGCGGTAAAAAAGGCGTCCAACCCTTCCGAGATTGGCGTTATGGCCAAGGCCAAGATCGCGCCCAGCCCCACCATCATCAGCGCCGCCGCAAGG
>CAJXME010000295.1 GCA_913056245.1 uncultured Alphaproteobacteria bacterium
AGCGTGGTTTCCACAAAAGAGCTGTACGAGTTCTCGTCGGCCGATCCGCGCAACGAAACCGGCGACAAGCTGCTTCCGGCCTCGCTGACCGACAGCACAAAATTGATCTTGCGCGCGCCAGCGTCCATGGCCAGCACCGCCCCTTTGAGATTGGGAACCAGAACGGTTGGCAGCAGGCCGTCTATGTCCTGCGCCCCCTCAAGCACTGGTTTTGCATCGGCAAATTGCGGCAAAATAGACGGCGGAACAAAGGATGTGACCTCAATCTCGGCAAAGCCGGCATCTGCCTGCGCCTTGATCCAGTCAAGTTTGATCTCGGTATCGAGCCGGGACGATATCAATTGCAGCCCGTCACGAAGCCCGACCTCACGAATGCTGACGCGATCCTGCATTATCATTCACCGGTAAAAACGGCTTTGCGTTTTTCGTTGAAGGCCAGAACCCCCTCGCGCCGGTCGGCGGTGGTCACTGTGCGGTTATAGGCCTCGATTTCAAAGGCCAGCCCGGCAGCAAGCCCCATATCCATTCCTGTGCGGATGGCCTGTTTCGCCTGCCTGACCGCGACCGGCGCGTTGGCGGCGATGGTGGCGTCGTTGATCAATTCATCCTCAAAAGCGCTGGCCAGCAATTCTTCCATCTGTAGGGTCAGCGGCATCTGCCCTGCTTCATCAGGCTGGGCATCGGCCTCGGCGGTGGAGGCGATTTCGATCAAGGCTGAAAATGGCGGCACGTTTTCCAGCGGTTCCGCCACATCAGGATAATGACGGCGAACATTATCAATGATCGATTTTGGCATCAATTCAAAGGCGATGACATTGCCGCCGCTGATGGCTTGCGCCCGCTGCAGCAAATCGATGGCGGCGTTGATATCCCGAACGCCAGCCCAAGCGGTGGCCATGGCTTTGGGTTCTGGGAAGAGTTGCATCGTCGCGGCGGTGATCACCCCCAAAGTGCCTTCGGCGCCGATGAATAAATTCTTGAGGTCATAGCCGGTATTGTCCTTTTTCAAGGGCGATAATAAATCCATCACCTCGCCCGTGGCGGTGACGACCTCAAGGCCAAGGCAAAGCGCGCGGGTATTGCCATAACGCAAAACATTAAGCCCGCCGGCATTGGTGGAAAGATTGCCGCCAATACGGCAAGTGCCGCGCGAGCCAAAATTAAGGGGGAAGATCAGCCCTTCTTTTTCAGCCGCTTGTTGGATGGATTCCAAAATGCACCCCGCTTCAACGGTGATGCTTTGGCTGGGGCGATCAAAATGACGGATGCGATCCATCCGTGCCATGCTGAGAACAAGCGTATTGCCGCTTTGATCAGGCGTTGCCCCGCCACAAAGCGACGTGTTGCCGCCTTGAGGGACAATCGCGACGCGTTCTTGATTGGCCAATTTGACGATCGCCGCCACTTCTTCGGTTGAGCCGGGCTTGACCACAGCAATGGCTTGCCCTGAATAATGCCCCCGCCAATCCGTCAGATGCGGCGCCATCTCCGAAGGGTCACTCAAGACGTATTTTGCCCCACAAAGCGAGGTTAATTGAGCGATTAAATCATCATGGGTCATGGCGCTATCCTAAAACAATGACGTGAGCGGTTGAAAACATGGTCTTATCAACCATTAAGGTCGATCGGCGGCGGCGCGGCGCAACCGATCCAAAATGGCGATCCCTAGGCCTTCTTCAGGGATGGGGGCAATGGCAATCCGTTTTCCTGCCTCCATATCGGCGGCGCGCAATAGATCATAGAGATTGGCGGCGGCTTCCGTCAGATCACCTTTTGGGCTGAGGTTAAAAACGGCGTCTTGCCCATGGGCGCCAAAGCCAATCATAATATCCCCGTCCTTGGACGAGACCGCATCCAAGACCACGGGTTTCGATGGCGCATAATGGCTAGCCAATTGGCCGGGGCTGATGATGTCTTTGCTCGGCGCGATTGGCCTTAAACCCGTTGAACAGGCGATCATGGTTGCGGTGATTGATCCCGGGCGCAGGATAACGGGCGCCTCGCCCCTCGCGTCGATGACGGTTGATTCAAGGCCTTCTTCTGTCGCGCCCATATCAAGGATCATGGCAAGGTCATCGCAAGCCCCCAGTTCATCCATCACATGCTGGGCGCGGGTGGGGCTGATCCGCCCTGATCGATTGGCCGATGGCGCGGCGACGGGGCGACCGGCGGCTTGCAGAAAAATGCGCGCCTCGGTTTTGCTCGGCACCCGCAGCGCGATGCTGTCAAGACCTGCCGTCGCCAGATCATGGACAGGGCAATGAGCGGTTTTATTCAAGATCAAGGTCATTGGCCCCGGCCAATAATCATCGGCGAGTTGCTGCGCCATCAAGGTTGGCTCACCAAGATCAAAGGCGTTGTTGGTGCTGTCAATATGGCTGATCAACGGGTTGAAAGACGGCCGGCCTTTTGCCGCGTAAATCTTCGCCACCGCTTCTGGATTGGTCGCGTCCCCCCCAAGCCCATAGACCGTCTCTGTTCCAAAAGCCACCAATTGACCTTTGGCGACGGCTTCGCCGGCTTCGGTCAGGGTGTCAATATCGGCAGGGGTAATTTTAGCCATGGCGGCAGACCTTGTGTGATTAGTCTTGAGGCGGCAGCCAATGGGATGGGATTGTGTCTTGCAGGCGCGCAGTGGCG
>CAJXME010000296.1 GCA_913056245.1 uncultured Alphaproteobacteria bacterium
GTGATCTTCAGGGTTTTCTTCTTGCCGTTGCGAATGACAACCACATCAACTTCTTTGTTGATCGCTGTTTCCGCCACAATCCGAGGCAGACTGCGCATATCACTGATGTCTTTGCCGTCAAAACGAATGACCACATCACCAGCCATCACGCCGCCCGCCTGAGCCGGGCCATCGGGATGAACCGAAGAAACCAAAGCGCCATTTTCATTGTCTAAGCCAAGGCTTTCGGCAATTTCTGGCGTGATGTCTTGAATGAAGACGCCGAGCCAACCGCGGCGCGTGCGGCCAAATTCAGCCAATTGATCCACCACATTGGTCGCCAAATTGGACGCGATGGCAAAGCCGATCCCAACAGAACCGCCGGTTTGCGAAAAGATGGCGGTATTAATCCCCACCACTTCCCCTTTGAGGTTGAACAAAGGCCCGCCGGAATTCCCGCGATTGATCGACGCATCGGTCTGGATGAAATCATCATAAGGCCCTGAGCCAATGTCACGTCCGCGGGCTGAAATGATGCCCGCGGTGACCGTGCCGCCCAAACCAAAGGGATTGCCAATGGCCAGCACCCAATCACCGACACGCATCTCATCGCTATTGCCAAAAGTCACGGCGGTGAGTTGTTCGTCGCCGGGATCAATCTTCAAAACCGCGATATCGGTTTTCGGATCACGGCCCAGCAATTCCGCTTCAAAAATACGGTCATTGAACAGCGTAACAGTGATTTGATCAGCTTCTTCGATCACATGGTTATTGGTCACCACAATGCCCTTGGGATCAACGATAAAACCCGAGCCTAAGGCTTGGGCTTTGCGTTGCCCGCCACGGTCTCTGAATTCATCAAGGAAATCCTCGAAAGGCGAGCCGGGGGGAAATTGCGGCGCGAAGTTATTGTTATTTTCAACAACGGTTGTGGTTGAAATATTCACCACCGCTGGCGACAATTGCTCAGCGAGGTCAGCAAAACTATCTGGACGGTCGCCATGGGCGTGAGCCGGCACAATAGTAATGACAAAGGCCACCACCGACATCATCGTCACAAAAGGGCGCATGAAAATAGGCTTAGACTGTATCATGGTCTTCTCCATAGAAACGATTTGCATTGATACCACCACAACAAGATGGCCGAGATAGGGCAAGAGATTGAGGGTCTTGCCTCATTTCGCCTGAACAGGTTGCCCCGTTCAGGCGGGAATGGATTTATTTGGCCGCTTCACCAGACTTGCTGCCAAAATAGCGGAAAAACTCACTATCAGGGGACAGGACCAGCGACGTGCCTTGCTCCGAGAAAGTTTTGCGATAAGCCTGCATCGACCGATAGAAGGAGAAAAAGTCTTTATCCTGACCAAAGGCGTTGGCGTAAATCTCAATCGATTTAGCATCCCCCTCACCGCGAAGAATCTCACTTTGACGGCGGGCTTCAGCCACCATGACGGTGCGTTGCTTATCCGCGTCAGCGCGAATTTTCTGCGCTTCTTCTTCACCGGTTGCGCGGAATTCTTTGGCTTCACGTTCACGTTCCGATTTCATTCGGTTGAAAATGTTTTGTGATGTGGCGTCAGGATAATCGGCGCGGCGTATCCGCACATCGATGATCTCAAGCCCCAAAGAATTGGCCGATACATTCACTTCTTCGCGGATGCTGGCGGTCAGATCACTGCGCGATTCAGACAGAATATCGACCAATGTCGCGCCACCAAGAACCCGCCGCACCGATGAATCCACAATCGCATCAAGCCGCTGTTCCACGCCAAGGACGTTGCGAACAGTTTGATAGAACAGCAATGGGTTTACAATACGGTAGCGCGTGTAGGTATCGACTTCCAAACGCTTCTGATCCGCAAGGATAACTTCATCGCTATCGGAAGACACCAGCGACAGCACCCGGTTTTCATAAAACACCACGTTTTGGATGAACGGAATTTTCCAATTCAATCCCGGGTCTTGCAGGGCGCGTTTTGGCTCACCGAATTGCAGGACGATGCCTTGCTGGGTTTGCTGGACAATAAATAGGCCATTGAGGGCAACAAATGCCGCCGCAACCAAGGCGATAATGGAGATGGTTGACGCTCTCATCAGTCGGTTCTCCTATTGGGATTTCTTATTGAGTTCAGACAGCGGCAGGAATGGCACAACGCCTGATCCTGATGCGTCTTGATCAATGATGATCTTGTTTACATTGCCGAGAATTTCTTCGAGCGTTTCAATATAGATGCGCTCTTTGGTGACATCTTTGCTCATCAAATAGGCATCGTAAATCTGCTGGAAGCGTGAGGCGTCACCTTCGGATCGGCTCACCACTTCAGCGGCATAGGCTTCGGCTTCGGCGACAATCTGCGCCGCTTCACCACGCGCCCGAGGCACCACATCATTGCGATAGGCTTCGGCTTCGTTCTTCAAGCGATCCCTATCCTGACGCGCACGTTGCACTTCGTTAAAGGCATCGATCACGTCTGCCGGCGGATCAACCGCCAAGAGTTGAACATCACGAACGATGATCCCCGCTTCATAATCATTGATCAGGGTCTGGAGCCGTTGCTTGACCAATTGCTGGATTTGCTGACGGCCATCTGTCAGGGCAAACTGGATATCAACACCGCCGACAATTTCCCGCATCACGCTTTC
>CAJXME010000297.1 GCA_913056245.1 uncultured Alphaproteobacteria bacterium
TGTCTCTGAATTCGGTGGAATCTGCAGACGCACTGACCGGGCGATGTTCAGGATTCTTCACCCTAAATTCAACGATGGTGTTGAGCGATAACAACGCCCCGCGCCAGCGCCGAGGACGAAAAGCGCTGATCGGCGTTAAGGCAAATACCGCCGCGCCTATAGGCACAATCGGGCCATGCGCTGAAAAATTATACGCGGTGCTGCCCGCGGGGGTCGCTAAAATGATGCCGTCACAGATCAGTTCTTCAAGCCGGCACACGCCATCGACATGAACCGATAGATGCGCCGCTTGATGGCTTTCGCGCAGCAAATACACTTCATTGATGCCATGCGCTTCATGGGTTTTGCCATCAAGGGTGGTCGCAATCATTTTGAGCGGATGGATCACCGTTTCTTCGGCGGATTTAATGCGATCGATCAAATCCATCTTTGGGTCTTGGCCAATGAATTCATTGAGCAAAAAACCAACCGTGCCGCAATTCAAGCCATAAACAGGCTTGTCGTTGTCAAAGGTCATTTTCAGCGCTTGCAGCATCTGGCCATCACCACCAAGAGCAATGATCACATCGCATTGATCCACGTCATGCTGGCCATAGCGCGCGATCAATTCTTTGGATTTCTCGATGGCTTCGGGATGCGCGGATACGCTGAAATGGATTTTCATCATAAAACTCCATGGCTACAAGCCTAGTCCTTACCATATTGTTGATGGTCTGGCTATGATTTGACGTTGATCTTGTTTTTATGGCGATCCTGTCCCATTTTAAGATGATGACTAGTAAACACGAAAATTTTGCGCCGCCAGCGCCATTGATGCCCAACCCCGAAGCCTCTCATTTGACCGCCATGGTCGAGGGGCAAGATGAACAGGGGCAACCGGTCAATGTGCCGGTGGTGATCGAAAAACCCATGACGATTTATCTCAATCGTCAGGAAATTGTAACCTCGATGACGCTAGGCGATTTGCCGGAATGTTTGGCGGTGGGGTTCCTACGCAATCAGAATATGCTGGCGGATGATGATGTCATCACGGCCATAGACGTTGATGATGACCTTGGGGTGATTGTCGTTCGTACCGATCGCGAAACGAATTACGAAACCAAATTGGAAAAGAAAATCCGCACCAGCGGTTGCGCTCAAGGCACGGTTTTTGGCGATATGATGGAACGGTTTGAGGATATTCACCTCAATCCTGACGCGCGCATTTCCACCAGCGCTATGATGCGCTTGACGAAAACCATCAACACCGCGCCCAGCCTTTATTTAAGCGCGGGCGCGATCCATGGCTGTGTGCTGGCTGAGGGCGACACGCCTTTGGTCTATATGGAAGATGTGGGCCGCCATAACGCGGTGGATAAAATCGCCGGTTGGATGTTTTTGCGGAATGTATCCGGCGCCGACAAGGTGTTCTACACCAAGGGTCGCTTGACCAGCGAAATGGTTATTAAAACTGTGCAAATGGAAATTCCGATCTTGATCTCTCGTTCAGGGTTCACCGAAAGCGGGGTTGATTTGGCGCGGCAAGCGGGGTTGACCCTAATCGGACGGGCGCGCGGCAAACGATTTACCGTCTTGTCTGGGGCAGAGCGCATCGTTTATGACGCCTCCTTTGCGGATAATTCGGATGATGACGCGTCAGACCGCCTATCCCCCCAACGCCAGCAAACAGCCGCAGGCGAGGGGCGTTGATCATGAACGCTTCGCAAGATCATGTCGTGGCAGTGGTGCTCGCGGGCGGGCAGGGTCGGCGTATGGGCTTTGTCGATAAACCCTTGATGCCGCTTGGCGATCAAACCTTACTCGATCATGTAATCAGCCGCTTGGCGCCGCAATGCAGCGCGATTGCCCTTAACGCCAATGGCAACCCCGATCGTTTCCAATCCTTTCAACTGCCCGTGATTGCCGATAGTGTGGATGATCACCCCGGGCCTTTGGCTGGAATTTTGGCGGGGTTGGATTGGGCGGCGTTGCATCAACCGCAAGCCACCCATGTGATTAGCGTCCCCGGTGATGCGCCGTTTATTCCCCGTGATTTGGTGGCCAAATTAACCCAAGCCCTTGGGGAGGGCGCGGAATTGGCACGGGCGCATTCTTTTGGGCGGCGTCATCCTGTGGTGGGGCTTTGGCCAGTGAGTATCCGCGCGGATTTGCGAGATCAATTGGTCAATCATGATATTCGGAAAATTGATCTCTTCACCGCCGATTATTCCATGGCTGAGGTGGAGTTTGAAGGCGTTCCAGACCCTTTTTTCAACGTCAACACCCCAGAAGACCGCACCGAAGCCGAACGTATTCTGAGAGGTTAGTTCTTTTAAGGGCATCATAGGTTTTGCAAAATTTGCTCAAGCCCGTTAAAACCGCAAGAGATTACTGTTGAGGATGATCATGCAGGACGCGCTCACGTCAGCCCGCTCTATGGGCGAAATATACAAAACCGCAATTGACCAGTTTATCCAAGGTCTCGACACGCATTTTGAAGAAGCGGTCGATATGATGATGGCGTCAAACAATCATGTGATCGTTTGCGGCATGGGCAAATCTGGGCTTTTTGGCCGCAAGATTTCATCGACCTTAGCCTCCACGGGCACCCCGTCGATCTT
>CAJXME010000298.1 GCA_913056245.1 uncultured Alphaproteobacteria bacterium
GCGGGTACCATACCGAGCGAAAATCCTGTCTTTACCACATGCGTCGATCCTGTTTCGCCCCCAAGCTGTCAGCCCGATGGGCTGAGATGGTGGAGGCGCCGGGTACCGCCCCCGGGTCCGCTCTGCTTATTCCACAACACGTTTATCGCCATAGCCGGTGTGACCGGCACTGGTGCTAATATAATCGCTTTATGGGCAGAATCCAAGTCACGCTTATGGCGAATATCGCTCAAGGTGAAAAATTATTGCCCAAGGATTGAGATTTGCCCTAGCGGCAATCTGGACAGGGCGTTAAACTAACACAAGATTTAGTCGATTGGGTGGAGCATGCAACCTTATCTTGAATTATTGCGCCATATTATGGATCATGGCGACGTCAAATCAGATCGGACAGGCACCGGTACGAAATCTGTTTTTGGCTGGCAGTCGCGCTATGATTTAAGGGAGGGGTTTCCACTGGTCACCACCAAAAAACTGCATCTCAAATCGATCATCCATGAATTGATCTGGTTCATTCATGGCGACACCAACATTACCTATCTGCAAGAAAATGGCGTCCGCATCTGGGATGAATGGGCCGATGAAAACGGTGATCTTGGCCCAGTTTACGGCAAGCAATGGCGACGCTGGATGGCGCCCGATGGCCGTGAAATTGATCAAATCGCCGATGTCTTGGCGATGCTGAAATCCAATCCCGACTCGCGCCGCCTTTTGGTCTCGGCATGGAACCCGGCGGATGTGGGGGAGATGGCCTTACCGCCGTGCCACAGCCTGTTTCAGTTTTACGTCGCGAATGGGCGGCTTTCTTGCCAGCTCTATCAGCGTAGCGCCGATGTGTTTTTAGGCGTGCCGTTCAATATCGCTTCTTACGCCTTGTTGACCCATATGGTGGCGCATGTCTCTGGGCTAGACGTGGGGGATTTTGTCCATACCATGGGGGATGCCCATCTCTATCTCAACCATTTGGACGCCGCCGAAGAACAATTGAAGCGGTCGCCGCGCGCCTTGCCGCAATTGGAATTCGTCAACCCGCCGGATGCGCTCGAAGATTTTACCTTTGATCACATTAAGATCACGGGCTATGACCCCCATCCGCATATCGCCGCGGCGGTTTCAGTTTAGGAGAGCGTCATGAACAATCCTTATCCGCTCACAGCGGTGGTGGCGATGGCGCGGAATCGTGTGATCGGTGATGGTGAAAAATTGCTCTGGCATTTGCCCGGGGATTTGCCGCGCGTGAAAGCCCTGACCATGGGAAGGCCCTTGATCATGGGGCGGCGAACCTATCTGTCGATTGGTCGCCCCTTGCCCGGGCGGGGGACGATTGTTCTCACCCGCCAAAGCGATTGGAGCGCCGAAGGCGTTATCACCGCAGATGATCTGGATGATGCGATTGCCAAAGCTGCGGCTTGGATTGATGCGGATTCCAGCCGCGAAAAAGAAATCATCATCTTTGGCGGCGGTGAGATTTACGCCGCATTCTTACCGCGCACCGACCGGATTGACTTAACGGAAATCGACCTCGCGCCTGAAGGCGATGCCACATTCCCAGAATTGAACCAAGCCGAATGGCGTGAAGTGGGGCGCGATGATCGCCCCGCAGAGGATGGCGTCCCTGCCCATGCCTTTGTTCAGCTTGAACGCGTTAAGGTTAGTTAATGGTGATTTTGGGCGCCGCTGGTGCCGCCGCGTCAAGGCTTTCCACCACGGATTTCGCAATATCAAGATAGCGTTTGGCATGGGGGCTATCGGGCTGGCTGTTGACAATCGGCGTGCCCGCATCGGCGGTGGCGCGAATATCCATTTCCAGCGGGATTTTACCCAAGAAAGGCAGGCCGAGGCGTTTGGCTTCGGCTTCAGCGCCGCCATGACCAAAGATATGCGATTCATCCCCGCATGATGGGCAAATGAAGTAACTCATGTTTTCGATCAACCCCAGCACCGGCACGCCCACTTTATGGAACATATTCAGCCCTTTTCGCGCATCGATCAGCGCCAAATCTTGAGGGGTTGATACAATCACCGCGCCGGCTAATTTTGCGCGCTGTGATAAGGTGAGTTGCGCGTCCCCTGTTCCCGGCGGCATATCGATCACCAGCACGTCCAGATCACCCCAAAGCACGTCTTTGAGCATTTGTTCCAGCGCAGACATCACCATAGGGCCGCGCCAAATGGTGGGCGAATCTTCCGCCATCAAAAATCCAATCGACATGACTTTCAGCCCAAAGGCTTCGAGCGGCACGAGTTTTTTATTTTCCGTGGTTGGTTTTTGCTTAATCCCCGTCAGGCGCGGCAGAGACGGGCCATAAATATCCGCGTCCAAAATGCCAACCTTCAGCCCTTGGGCTTGGATGGCCAGCGCAAGATTGATGGCGGTGGTGGATTTGCCGACCCCGCCTTTGCCCGACGCCACGGCGATGACGTGTTTGGCAGGGGTGTGCATGGCGCCTTGACCGATGCCGCCGCCAACGCTGGGGCCGTGATCATGGTTGTGATCATGCCCATGTTGAGATTTGGCTTCAGGCTTGCGATGCGCGGTCAACATGGCGGTGGCGGATAACACCCCGGGGATGGCGCTGACCGCTTGTTCCGCCGCGA
>CAJXME010000299.1 GCA_913056245.1 uncultured Alphaproteobacteria bacterium
CAATCCGCCAGCCGGTCATGCAATAGGCTTTCGAGACGCCGTTCAAGGTCAGGGTACGGTCCTGCAAATCAGGGGCGACTTCACAAAAGGTTGAGAAGACAAAGCCGTTATAGACAAGATGCTCATACATATCATCGGTCAGGACATGAACCTGCTCATGGCGGCGCACGACCTCTGCCAGCGCTTTTAATTCATCCGCGCTATAACCTGCGCCGGAAGGATTTGATGGGCTGTTCAGAATAATCCATTTGGTTTTTGGCGTGATGGCGGCTTCCAATTGATCCGGCGTTAATTTGAAATTATTGGATGCAGGGCAAGCCACCGTCACGGGCACACCGCCTGCCAGCAAAACCATATCGGGATAAGACACCCAAAATGGTGCGGGGATAATCACTTCATCGCCGGGGTTCAATGTCACCATCAGCGCGTTGTACAGCACTTGCTTGCCGCCCGTGCCGACGGAAACTTCAGCGGGGGTGCAGGTGATGTTGTTTTCGCGTTTGAATTTATCGACAATCGCTTGCTTTAATTCAGGAATCCCATCCACAGCCGTGTATTTGGTTTTGCCATCAGTCATGGCTTTGATGGCGGCTTCTTTGACGTGATCTGGGGTGTCGAAATCAGGCTCACCCGCGCCAAGCCCGATGACATCACGACCCGCGGCTTTCAGTTCAGCGGCTTTCATGGAAACAGCAATGGTTGGTGATGGTTTGATCACAGAAAGGCGGTCAGCGATGAGAGACATGAGATGGATTCCTTTATGGCGAATTTCTTTTGCCCTATTCATACGGCAGAGGAGCAAGTTTCAGCAAGAAAAAATTAAGCAAAATCACAGGTCTTGCTCTACCGTTTTTGGCCAAGGCGGCCTATATTCAGGGTATGGAAAAACCATCTTCCCTCTTTGAACCCAATACCCCCCTCTTCGCGGATGCCAATGAGGCAAGCCATCCGCTCACCCTTGAAACGGAATATAAACCCTCTGGCGATCAACACACCGCCATCAAAGAATTGATCGAGGGGCTGAAAACCCAGGAACGAGATCAAGTGCTGTTGGGCGTGACGGGTTCTGGCAAAACCTTCACCATGGCGCATGTCATCCAAGCCATGAACCGGCCGTCGCTGATCCTTGCGCCGAACAAAACCCTTGCCGCTCAACTTTACGGCGAGATGAAAGCGTTATTCCCCGAAAACGCGGTGGAATATTTCGTCTCTTATTACGATTATTATCAGCCCGAAGCCTATGTGCCGCGCTCCGATACCTATATCGAGAAAGAAGCGACGATCAACGAGCAGATTGACCGCATGCGCCATAGCGCGACCCGCGCTTTGCTTGAACGCCGCGATGTGGTGATTGTCGCCTCCGTGTCTTGCATTTATGGCATTGGGTCGGTGGAAACTTATTCGAGCATGATCATCAAACTCCGTAAAGGCGAGATGACCGAACGACAGCAATTGCTTCGCCGCCTGACAGAACTTCAATATAAGCGCAACGATAGCGGGTTTCAGCGCGGCTGTTTTCGGGTGCGCGGCGATGTCGTGGAAGTCTTCCCCGCGCACTATGAAGACAGCGCTTGGCGGATTTCCCTTTGGGGCGATGAAATTGAAACCATCACGGAATTTGATCCTCTCACGGGGCAAAAACAAGGGGAATTGGAGCATATCCGAATCTTTGCCAATTCCCACTATGTGACGCCGAAACCGACGCTGCAACAAGCCAGCAAAATGATCAAAGAAGAACTGAAAATCCGGCTTCATGAATTGGAGCAAGCGGGTCGCCTCTTGGAAGCGCAGCGGCTTGAACAGCGCACAACTTTTGACCTTGAGATGATCGAAGCCACCGGCGTCTGCAACGGCATTGAAAACTATTCGCGCTATTTGTCGGGGCGTGGCCCCGGGGAGCCGCCTCCCACCTTGTTTGAATATCTGCCAGAAGATGCCTTGCTGTTCCTTGATGAAAGCCTCATAGAACTGATAAATAATTGTCACACTCAACAAAATACCAGTTCCAGTACCAATTGCATCCATGAAATCGGCAATAACCGTCAAGGCACCAATACACATCCCTCCAAATGCCGCAGCGGTAGGAATGTATCGATTCAACACATGAATAAGTGCCGAATCACGATGTCCCTTCATAACCATTTGATTATCACGAAGTTGTTTGGCTACATCACGTGCGGATGCACCAGAAACTTCAATCCATGTCTTGGAAAACAAAGCACATGCCGTTAGGATAAACACCAGGTAAAACCCTGCATGGAATGGATCATAGATAATTTCGGCAAAGGAGGTGGGGGGTGAAATGTAGTAGGCAATCCCACCCACGGGGATGGATTGTCCACCCTCGGAATCTTGCCACTTGCCCAAAATACGAACGAGGATATTGGTAGGTGCACGATTGTACAATAGTTGACTAACAAAGTACAAGTTGCTAACCAATGCAGTTTGGAGAATGATGGGCATGTTGGATGTGTAGAATAGTTTGATGGGGTAGGTACCCTCCTGTCCACGATACTTTTGATACTTGACGGGGAGGACGACACGCCACCCTTGGAAGTAGATAACAACGACGAAGACAAAGACGGTGGCTGCCA
>CAJXME010000300.1 GCA_913056245.1 uncultured Alphaproteobacteria bacterium
CTTGATGCACGGCCTGCCCGGGGCAAAAGCGTGGCGGCGCTCGCTTTCAGAAGACGCGCGCGGCGATGACGCCTCGCCGATGGTTATTCGCGGGGCGACAGAGCGGCTTATTCAAGAGATTAA
This sequence comes from uncultured Alphaproteobacteria bacterium, assembly GCA_913056245.1. Taxonomy (GTDB): domain Bacteria; phylum Pseudomonadota; class Alphaproteobacteria; order Puniceispirillales; family UBA1172; genus JAGWAQ01. The sequence continues at coordinate 124 of CAJXME010000300.1, forward strand.
CGCAAGGACATTGGCGGCATAGCATGACTTCATCGGATCAACCTTCTTCTTCACATGGCCTCAAAATGGCGCTCGAATACGGGCCGTTGATTTTGTTTTTTGTGGTGAATTCTTTTTATGGGATTTACACCGGCACAGCGGTATTGGTGGCGGCGACGGTGCTATCGCTCAGCATTTCTTGGGTCAAGACCCGCACCATTCCTAAGATTCTGGCCTTTGGCTGTGCCGCCGTGGTGTTTTTCGGCGCCTTGACCCTGATCTTTCAAGATGAAACCTTCATCAAAATCAAGCCAACGGTGGTCAGTTTGATCATCGCCGCTGGGCTGATCTTGGGGATGATGATTGGCCGCAATCCGCTGAAAGCCATCTTGGGCGATCAAATGCAAATGCATCTGCCTGATGCCGCTTGGCGGCGCTTGACATGGCTTTGGGTGGTGATGTTTGTCACGATTGCGCTGGCCAATGAAATCGCTTGGCGGGTGCTTTCCACCGACGGGTGGGTGACCTTCAAAGTCTTTGGATTAACGGGAATTTCTCTGGTTTTCGGCGTCGCGATTGCGGTTTTCTTGTCGCGCCATCAATCATCGAGCGAATGATCCGCTTGTTTTGACCTTTTGCGATGGGGGATGGTTATGGTCAAAAAACGGCCTCGAAACCCATAAAAAGTGCCGTTGTGAAGATAATTCTTGTCGCGGCGATTGCATCGGTTTATTGCGAAGCGGCGCACATTATTGACAGCGATTCGTTTTGACACATATCGCATCTTGTAGACAAGGAGCACGACCATGGCTGACGAAGACGATATCATCCTTTCTGAACTCGATGATGACGAGTTGGTGCAACAAATCCATGACGACCTTTATGATGGTCTTCAGGAAGAAGTGGTTGAAGCCGTTAATATTTTCCTTGAGCGCGGATGGGCGCCTTACAAAGTCCTGACCGAAGCCTTGGTGGAAGGCATGACCATTGTGGGGATCGATTTCCGCGATGGCATTTTGTTCGTGCCGGAAGTGCTTATGGCGGCCAATGCTATGAAGGCTGGAATGCAAATCCTGCGGCCATTGCTGGCGGAAACCGGCGCTCCTCAACAGGGCAAGATGGTGATCGGCACGGTAAAGGGTGATATTCACGATATCGGCAAAAACCTTGTTTCAATGATGATGGAAGGCGCTGGCTTTGAAGTGATCGACATCGGCATCAACAACCCCGTCGAAAACTACCTCGAAGCTCTTGAAGAACATAAGCCTGATATTTTGGGTATGTCTGCGCTTTTGACCACCACCATGCCTTACATGAAAGTGGTGATCGACGCGCTGGTCGAAAAAGGCATGCGCGATGACTACATCGTCTTGGTTGGCGGCGCGCCGTTGAACGAAGCTTTTGCTGATTCCATCGGGGCTGATGCTTATTGTCGTGATGCCGCGGTGGCGGTGGAAACCGCCAAGACCATGGTGGCGGATCGTACGGCGGCAGAATAGTGGCCAATTTAACGGTGATCTATTGGCGGGATATTCCCGCCCAAGTCGTGGCCGAAGAAGGCCGAGGTCGCAACCGCAAGCAAGCCAAAATTGAAATGCCCCGGCGCTTTGCGCTGGCGATCGACGAAGCGGCGATGCGCGATAACGCGGATAGCACCGATGATTACTTGGCGGAATGGCGCAAATCAGACCCCGAAGTGATCGACGGCGATAGCGATGACGCGGCCTTAAACGCGGCAGCATCCACCCGCGCGGCTCAATTAGACGCTGAATTTGATAAGGATAGGCTTGCTCAATTGGTCGCCAATGGCGGCCATGACAAGGGCTAATTGCTCCCCTCGCATCTGTCGCAATTGGACGAGTGTTTGCCGCCATCGGGCAAGCCTTGATCGCGACTTCAGGGGAGGGTGATTTACTTTTTTGGAGACTGCTATGACATCCCTTTCTCAAGCCATTTCAGCCGCTGGTCAAAATTGGTCGATCGAAGTGACCCCTCCCGGCGCCACCAAAATCGAAAGTTTTGCTGAGGTTTTGGCCGAAGGCACGACGGTCAACGTCACCTTCTTGCCCGGCACTGACCCCAAAGACACAATCGATGTGGCGAAACGGCTTCGCGATGAAGGGATGAACCCTGTTCCGCATATCGCCGCACGCTCGCTTCAGTCGAAAGACCAATTGGATGATCTGGTCAAGGATATGACGAGCCGCGCGAAGGTCGATGAAGTCTTGGTGATTGGCGGCGGGGTCGATAAGCCGGTGGGCGATTTTTCCGACAGCATGCAAGTGCTGGCCACGGGTATTTTGCAAAAATACGGCATCGCTTCGATTGGCGTTTCGGGTCACCCTGAAGGCAGCCCTGATATCACCGATGACCAAATCGCCGAAGCCTTGGGGTGGAAGAATGACTTCGCCCGAAAAGAAGGGCTTAATCTTTATATTGAAACGCAGTTTTGTTTTGACCCTGACGCGGTGGTGGCTTGGGAAAAGTCG
>CAJXME010000301.1 GCA_913056245.1 uncultured Alphaproteobacteria bacterium
GCGCCAAGGCGTGTTACTTGGATGGCAGCGGCCACCGCGGCGCGTTCCATGGCGTCTTGCATGGTCATGCCGCCATCAAGTCCCGCCAAGACATAGCCCAGATAAGTATCGCCGGCGCCGGTGGTGTCAATCGCCTCCACTTTAATGGCAGGGCAATCGAAAGGCTCACCATCGCCATAATAAGTCGCGCCTTTGCTGCCCTTGGTGACAATCAGATGATTAATCCCAAGATCAACGCGCCCCAGATGGCTGACCAAATCGGCATATTCGCCTTCATTGACGATCAGCAAATCCACCAAGGGCAGAAGGTCAGCCGTTATATCTGCCACAAAGGGCGCTGCGCTGTAGCAAATCGACAGGCCTTTGGCTTTAGCGTCTTTCAGGAAAGACGATGTTTGATTGGTTTCGTTCTGCGCCAAAGCCCAATCGCCTTCCCCAGCCTTTTCCAAGAGCCAAGCGCCAATATGATCAGGCACGGCGTTATTGCTCGATGGGCTTAAGATAATCTGATTTTCGCCCGTGGTATCATCCACCGCGACAATCGCGTGACCCGTGGGCAAATCACCATGCGCCACCATCGCGACGTCAACGCCAGCATCGATCATTGGTTTGAGCCAAGCCTCATCCTTGCGGTTGATCATGCCGCCGTGAAAGACCGTGCCGCCTGCCCTTGCAATAGCGATGGATTGATTGGCGCCCTTGCCGCCCAAGGCCGATTGAAAGGACGTCGCCGCCAAAGTTTCCCCCGGCGTGACCAAATGCGGCATGGTATAAATATGGTCAATATTGATGGACCCTAAATTGACAATGGTCATGACGTCTTCCTTTGCTTATCAATCTTGATGGCATCAATGCTCTAGGGCTTGATCCCATGGCTTCGATCATAGCCGTTGATCGCGGGGGCTTCCCAGCCTTCTAATGTTGCTGGATCAGGGCGGTAAACCTCGACCACCAGCGGGTAACACGCGGCTTCATCGGATGAATGCTCGCTCGAACAATCACCGCCGGGGCAAGCCGATAGACCGCCAAGAATATTCATCTCTGCAAAAAATTCAATGTAATCGCCGGGGCGTACGGGGCTGGCTTTCATGAAATATTGATGCGTGTCCAAGGTAAATCCCGTGCACATAAAAACATTCATCACATCATGCACCAACAACTCCCCTTTGGCGTAATCGCCGAAATGCTTGCCAAAAGCACGGGTCAGATTGGAATGGCAACAATGATGATAGTGATCTTGATGGAGCAGGTAATTGGTGTAAGGATCACAGCGCGTGCCAATCACATCATGGACAGAGCCGCCAAATTCATCCCATCCATACCAATCGAGCGTATCATGCGTCACGGTGACCATCGGGCGAAGATAAGGGATGGTTGACCACATCCGATCGCCGGTTGAAATATGCGTGCCATGCAAGGCGCGGGTTTTGCCAGAATAAAACCGTTCTTCGGGGTTGTCGTAATTCCAAAGATTCAAATCGCCAACTTGCGGCCCTTCGCTGGAAATGATGCGGAAGAAATGACCGGCGGGGACATGAAAACATTCGGCCTCACGCGGCGGAACAATCACCGTATCGATCTTTTCCATGCTGGCGCGTGCGCGGTCAATCATGGCGGTATCCACCGCCGGCAAGGTTTCCGGCGAATAGCAAATCACGGGCTTAATGGCTTTACGGGCATCCGCATCCGCGGGCGCCGGGGTCATGGGCGTGTATTTCATCCTAGCCTCCTTCGCATATCAATATCGTCATCCTAGCCTTAGCCATGATGACCTGAAAGCGAAAACAATAAAATAGGATTCGGTCAGAGTTTTATCGTATTCAACCGTTAAGGATGGGAAGCATTAAAAAAATGCTCATAACCGTAAGCATGGCCAAAATGGCGTTATGGAATAGTTTTTCAGACAGATAGAGGCGAATCTGGCTTCCCACCCTGACCCCCAAAAACACCAATCCGATTCCAAAACTGGAGATTAAAATATCGTCCAATGCAAAAAACCCTAATGTTGCAAAACCCAAGGCAATGATCAGACTCGACATGGTAAAGGAACAATTGATGCCTTGAATAAAAAGATCACGATTCAATTTTAACGACATCATAAATGGAACCACTGGCATCACTTGAGAGCCTGTTGCGCCATTAATCATCCCTGTCAAAAATCCAGAGATGGGAGCCACGATCGTTTCAAATCTGGGCGCTAAATGAAGATCGGGTTTGGTGAAAGAAAAAGCACACCAAAGAAAAAGAACACCTCCAAAGATGGCGCTAGCAAGCACACCATCAATCCAAGTCAGCACCCAAAGCCCAATGCCCAAACCTGGAAGGGTGGCGAGCAACATCGGCCAAAACCTTTTCACCGCGGCGTTAAATTGACCCACTTGCCGCATGACGATCAAATTAGAGGTGATCGATGGAATGATGACCAAAGGGAAAGCATCTTTAAGGCCAAGCGCAAAAACAATGATTGGCAAGCAGGTTGTTGAAAATCCAAGCCCAGTCAGGCCTTTTGTAATTGCGGCAAAGAAATAGGCCACAAGGACAATTGCCACTTGGTCATAGGTTAAATCAAACACGATTCTCAGCAAGATATG
>CAJXME010000302.1 GCA_913056245.1 uncultured Alphaproteobacteria bacterium
ATATAGGTAAAATCGTCGATCGTATTGGTGACAAAAGACGGCACCACCACCGCCCCAATCGCCATGATGGCAAGATCAGCAATCGCCCATTCGGGGCGGTTTTCCGAAGAGATGAAAATCTTATCGCCCGGTTTAATGCCTTGATTGATCAGCGCTGCCGCCAGCCGCCGCACATGATCCGCCACCTCGGCATAGGTCATGGTTTGCCATTCGCCATCACGCTTGGCGGCCAGCAATATTTTGCCGCCATTATCGGCTGCCACCGCAAAAAAGGCGGCGGGCAGATTGGCTTGCCCTGATGGGATATTGGGAAAAGGCGTCATGTCAGATGTCATGGGGGATCATCCCTTTAAGTTGAAGCCTTAGCAGTATCGCTCAATGCCTCGCCATTGGCTGGCCGCGTAGCGATCCCCATGAGCCCATCCCACAGGCAAAACCGCATCGATAGCGGCAAGATCATCTGGGCTTAACATGACATCAGCGGCGGCAATCAATTCTTTGAAATGCGCAACCGATCGCGTGCCTGGTATCGGCAAAACATGATCACCTTGATGCAACAACCACGCGCAAGCCAAAGTGGAAGCCGCCATGCCCATATTGGCGGCTAAAGCGCGAAACTGCTCACTGGCCTGAATGTTAGCGGATAAATTTGGCTCGATAAAGCGCGGATTGATCTTCATAAATGGCATATCTTCAATCCGTTCCGCGGTATGGGGGCTATCGGTCAGCAAGCCGCGCCCCACAGGCGAAAACGCCACCATCGCCGCGCCAATCTTTTGCGTTGTTTGCAGATTGCCCAATTCCACGCTACGCGTCGATAGCGAATATTCCGATTGCAGCGCCGCCACAGGGTGTATCGCCGCCGCCGCGTGCAGCGTGGTGGGGGCAATTTCCGAAAACCCAATGGATTTGATTTTTCCCGATTGGATCATCCCTTTCAGCGTGTCCATCAATTCTTCAAGCGGCACCTCGATATCGCGGCGGTGAATATAATAAAGGTCGATCGAGTCCACCCCCAAGCGTTGCAAACTGGCGTCCAATTCAGCCTTCAAATAAGCGTCGCTATTGTTAAAAGGACGTTCGGTGCTGGTGCGATCAATGCCGCCTTTGCTGGCAATGGTGAAAAAATCTTGAGCCCGGCTTCCTTGCTTTTTCAAGAATGCGCCAATCGCTTCTTCGGATCGCCCCATGCCATAAATATTGGCCGTGTCGAGATGATTAACGCCATGATCAATGGCGGCCGATAAAATCGCGTGGCTTTCTTCTTCTGTGGTGACGCCATAGAAATCTGAAAACGACATCGCGCCGATACCAATCGGATGCACAAGCGGCCCATTTTGGCCAAGGGAACGCATAGGAGAAGACATATAAATTTTGCTACAATCTAATCACATGATAAATCAATTCTATACAAGTTACCGTCTCAGGGTTATATCGCAAGGGTCGCTTTTATTTTTAATGATCTTCTTTTGATTTTTTACTGTCGCCATGCCTCTGCCCCATCGTCAAACTGATATCGCCGTGATCGGCGCAGGCGCGGCAGGCATGATGGCCGCGGCCATCGCCGGGCATCGGGGGCGCCGCGTCTGGCTGGCGGATCACCGATCCAATCCCGGGGAAAAGATTCGCATCTCTGGCGGCGGGCGGTGCAATTTCACCAATATTTACACCTCGCCTGACCATTTTTTGTCTAGCAATCCGCATTTTTGCAAATCCGCCTTGGCGCAATATAGCGCGGCGGATTTCATCGCGCTGGTGGAGCGGCACGGCATTGCGTATCACGAAAAAAAACTGGGGCAGTTGTTTTGCGATCATTCCGCCAAAGACATCATCGCGATGCTGGTGGCCGAATGTAAAAATAGCGGGGTGGAAATGGCGCTGGAAACAGCAATCCATAAGGTGGAAAAAAATGGCGATGGCTTCCGCCTCAAAACCTCCGAAGGCTTGATGGATGCGGATGCGCTGATCATCGCCACGGGCGGCTTATCGATTCCTAAAATTGGGGCGACGGGTTTTGGCTATGACATCGCGCGGCAATTCGGCCATGACATTATCCCCACCCGCGCCGGGCTTGTTCCCCTGACTTTTGACGACACAATGCTTCATCAAGCGCGGGATTTGGCCGGCATCTCGGTGGATGCCAGCGTTTCAGCGGGAAGTGCGAGTTTCCAAGAAGGCCTGCTTTTCACCCATCGCGGCTTAAGCGGTCCTTCGGTCTTGCAAGCGTCTTCCTATTGGCAAGATGGCGAGTCCATCTCGGTGAACCTCACCCCGGATACGGATTTGCAAACCGCTTTGATCAGCGCCAAAAAACAACACCCCAAGCAAGATTGCGCCACGGCCTTGGCCAATTTTCTGCCCAAACGGTTAGCGCAACAAATCCTAGAAGATCACGCCATTAAAATGCCATTGGGGGAGACGCCCGATAAGGCGATCCATGCCCTTTGCCAGCGCGTGCAAGAATGGCAAGTTTTTCCCAATGGCACTGAAGGCTATCGCACGGCTGAAGTGACGTTGGGGGGCGTAGACCCATCGGGGCTTAATTCCAAAACCATGGAAAGTAAAATCCAAAAAGGGCTTTATTTTATCGG
>CAJXME010000303.1 GCA_913056245.1 uncultured Alphaproteobacteria bacterium
CTTTTCCGGCACATTTTCGGTATTGAAAACCCAGCGCTTGGGCTTTCATTTGTTGCGCGGCGGCTGTGTGGTCTTCGCCAATCTGACGTTTTTTTTGGGGCTGTCGGTGCTGCCCTTAGCCGAAGCCACGGCGATTTTCTTCATCAGCCCTTTTTTGATCAGCCTGTTTTCGATCATCTTTCTGAAAGAAAAGGTGGGGCTGCACCGCTGGACAGCCTTGACCATGGGGATGGCTGGAATCCTCGTCATTCTGCGCCCGGGAACCGATGCTTTCAAACTCGCCTCGCTCTTGCCGATTGCTGCCGCTTTTGGATACGCCATGCTGCATATCTTAACGCGGCATATCGGCAAAACCGAAAGCGCGCTGACCATGTCGTTTTATATTCAAGTCACTTTTATGATGATTTGTTCGGGCTTTGGATTGGTGGCGGGCGATGGGCGATTTGCCCAGCCGGAAAGCCCAGCGCTTGATTTCCTATTCCGTGAATGGGGCGCGATCGCCGCCGATGATCTGCTGATTTTCGTGGTGATCGGATGCGCCAGCGCCTTTGGCGGGTTCTTTATTTCGCAAGCCTATCGCATGGCAGAGGCGGCGTATGTCGCGCCGTTTGAATATATTGCCCTGCCGCTTTCGATCATTTGGGGGCTGGTGATCTTTGGTGAAACGCCGACCTATAGCGTTTTGATTGGGATCGCGCTGATCATCGCCTCTGGGCTTTATGTCATTTGGCGCGAAGCGGTGAAAGCCAGCGCGAAGCCTGTTGCTGAGCCGCGGTTTCGGCGTTAGATTATTTCACGTTCATTTCAGTCTCGGCTCATGTTTTTATCTGATCCCATCATCGCCTTAAGCCCATCGCCGTTTTTCTGGGCGGTGGCGGCGTCGGCGGTGCTGTTTGTGGCGATTGCCAAATCTGGTTTTGGTGGCACGATTGGGTCACTTTCAGCGCCGATTATGCTGATGGTCTTGCCGCCTTTTGAAACGCTGGCCGTGCTTTTGCCGCTCTATTTGCTCACCGATTGTTGGACGGTTTGGATTTGGCGCGGCTATTGCCGGTGGCGTTTGCTGTTTTGGATGGTGCTGTTTTCGGTGATTGGCCAAGGGCTTGGCTATCTTTTCATCGACGCCATAGATGAATCGCTGCTGACGGTGTTAATTGGAGCGGTGGCGTTTTTCACCGGCGGCCGGTATTGGTATCGGTGGAAATTCCCAGTCAGCCATCAACTCAACCGCCAAGATATTCGCGCCATTCGGCGGCGTGCCGCCCCTCGCGCCAGCCTGTGGTGCAGTCTGTCGGGCTTCTCGTCTTTTGTATCTTTGACCGGCGGCATCCCCCTGCAAGTGTTTTTGCTGCCGATGCGGCTTCATCGCTATATTATGGTGGGCACGAGCGCGTGGTATTTCCTATCGATCAATACGATGAAAGTGCCGCTCTTTTTTGATTTGGGGATGTTCAATCACCGCACCTTGGCGATGTCCTTGATCTTGATGCCGATCATTCCGATTGGCGTTATGATTGGCAAATGGTTGAACCGCCGCATCAATGACAAAATTTTTTACGCTGTCGCCCATAGCGCGTTGCTCTTGCTGGGCTTGAAGTTGATTTTGGGGCTGTGATCCAATAAAGCCGTCACCCCACCAAACCAATTGCCGCCAGCCCATCGATCACATATTGCACCGCCAGACCAGCCAGAATAATGGCGATGATGCGTGAGATGACCATGGTGATCTGAACATTGAGCCATTTTTCCGCGAAGACCGCGCCCGCTAAAAAGATGCCCGTGACCCCCATGACGGCAAAGAGCGCCATATAGGTGATGAAGGATTCGCTGAAACTCCCGCCATGATCAGCGGTCACCACAATCACCGATAAGATGGCCGATGGCCCTGCTAAAAGAGGGGTGGCTAAAGGATAAACCGCCACGTTGTCGCTCCGATCACTCCCGAGAGACTCTGCTAATTCGGTAGACGAGGTTTCATTGGCGCGGGTAGTGTTGGCGCGCTTACGGTTCTGCCGCTTATTGCTGAGCATCTCAAACGCAATCAGGAAAAGCAGAATCCCACCAGCGATCTTAAACGCCGCTTCGGTGATGTTGAGATAGGATAAAACCCACGCCCCACAAAGCGCAAAGAACAGCATGATCACCGTGGCAATCGCGGTGGCTTCAAGGGCAATGCGTAATTTGCGCGAACGTTCATGATGGGCGGTGACGGCCAAGAAAATCGGGCTGTTGCCGATGGGATCGATCACAACAAAATAGATGATAAAGGTCGTGAAGAAACTTTCAATCATCGGTTTCTATTGCTCCACGGTTTCAAATATTTCATTGCTAGAACCATATTCTCTAGCTATGTTTTCTGAGTAATAACACCGTTTTTGCTTAATTATTTGACTTGGTACCTAGAAGTAAAACTCTTGAAAACACGTTTGCCACTAGAAAGAACTGTGTTGATCCGATAACAATTCCTTTTGAATCTCCTGGTAGCAGAGGGTTCAGACCGAGAAGAACATTGAACCAGATGCTCTTCAGTTTCATCAGCGGCAACTCTTTTTGGATCTGAGTCATTCGGGTCAGGGTCTACAGCATCT
>CAJXME010000304.1 GCA_913056245.1 uncultured Alphaproteobacteria bacterium
TGAAAGAACCGGCGGTTAAATCAGATCAATGGCGGCGCGATACGATTCCAATTCAGCGTCCAATTCCATCAAATCTTGGCGATCCATGCTGCGCAATTTCACCACCTGACGCATGATTTTAGGGTTGAGGCCATGGCCTTTGGCTTCGCTATAAACTTCACGTATATCCGCCATCAGCGCTTGTTTTTCTTCTTCTAAGCGTTCAATGCGTTCGACATATTGGCGCAACAGTTCAGGCGCGGCAGGGCCGGTTTTCAGCATCTCGGAGGGAGCCATCGGTGCAATCCTTATCAGGTGAGTTTGGGGTTAGTGGGTGTGGCTGGATTTCAATTTTTCCAGTTGTTCAGGCGTTGCCTCGGTTTGGTATTTTGCCTTCCATTCATCGTAAGGCATGCCGTAAACCCGGGTCTTCGCGGCGTCTTGATCAATAGCAATACCGGCTTCATCAGCGGCTTCGCGATACCAGCGCGACAAGCAATTTCGGCAAAACCCAGCCAGATTCATCATGTCGATATTCTGCACGTCTGTGCGCTCTTGCAAATGCGCCACCAAGCGGCGAAAAGCGGCGGCTTCGAGTTCCAATTCGGTTTGTTTATCGGTCATGGCCTGTCCTCAATTATGGGGGTCAACATGGGGTGATGTTGCGATGGCAAAGCGTTCTTCAGGTGAAGCGATTTGTGCATCATTTACAGCCCTGCATCCTAGCGAGAATGCGATGATCATCAAGCTATTATAAAAGGATAAAAACAATTTTGCCTTGCCTAAGTTTTTTGAGGTCTTTACAATTTCCCTATTGAAAGCGCAGAAAGCCTTGTGATGACAAAACCGATCCCCAATTCTTCTTCCCCCGATATTTCCGAAATTGCCGCGCGGTTTGAGCGTATTCGCCGCGCCCATCAAAGCGAAGTTGCCGAAGATTACGTCGAAATGATCGCCGATTTGATCGCTGAAACAGGCGAGGCGCGGGCGGTGGATTTGGCGCAACGCTTCGGCGTGACCGCGCCCACCGTCAACGCCACGGTGCAACGTTTGATGCGCGAAGGGCTGGTGGAAACTCAGCCTTACCGTTCCATTTTCCTGACCGAAGAAGGCCGCGCCTTGGCGGAGACCTGCGCCAAACGTCATGCGGTGGTGCGGGATTTTCTGATCTCAATCGGGGTGTCTGAAGAAACCGCCGAGGCCGATGCTGAAGGCTTGGAGCATCATGTCAGCCCGGAAACCTTAAAAGCCTTCAAAGCCGTTATCGCGGGTCAGTGACCCGGCCAAGGTGAAACACCAAGCGGCGGTGCTTTTTCGCGCTGATCCGATGCATCGAAATGGCCGTGATGCCTTGCCATGCGATTCCATCGATTTCAGGCGGTGTCTCCTCACCGGTGATGGCGATGACGCTTTGGTTTTCCGCCGCGTCTTGCGGGTGCCAGGCCAAGCGTTGCTCAAAGTGATTTTCCGCCACGCCATTCTGATCAACGATATAAATGGGCAAAGGCTGAAAGCGATGATGCCAGATCATTTTGGCGATATGCTCACGGCGGAAGGTGAGGATAATCTCGGCCTGATGGGCGGCGGTGAAACCGGCTAAATCTTGGTAGTGAAATTCCCAAGCGCGAAGCCGCCGCAAAGGATCAGAAGGCGGGGTGAAGGGGCCAAAATTTCCCGTCACGGTGCTGATTAAGATGATCAGCGACAAAGCCGCGTTGATCAACACCCCGGCTTTCGCCAAGCGAAGAAGGCGAGGGGAAGCGCCCGCAATCCACATGGACAGCAACACCACCAAAGATGGCCAAGACGCGATCGCCCAATTGGCGTTGGCGTCATTGCGCACGGCTTGAGCGGTGACCACCACCAAGGCGGGCAATCCTAAAGCGATCCAAAACCGCGCGCTGGGGTCATGCCGCAATCGCCACATGGCCGCCACCGCAAGCCCGGCGATCACGGGGCCTGCGACGCCCATTTGACTGAACAAAAATTCAAAGGGCCTAACAAAGGACAAGACGGTCTCATCGAGATTGGCGTTGTCGCTTAGATGGCCGACGGTGACAAACCCATGGTGAAGATTCCAAACCAGATTTGGCGATAGCGCCATGATGGCGGAGGCCAAAAAGATCAAAATGCCCATGAGGTTCAACCGCTGGCGATGGTCGTGAATGTTGCTCTTAGTTATATTTTAGCTAAAAATCATGGAACATCTAGTTCAATATGTTCAAGACGAATTCGTCGAAAAGAAGTCTTTCCCCAAGTTTCAAGCGGGTGACACCATCACCGTTTACTATGAAATTCGCGAGGGTGAAAAAGTAAGAACCCAGTTTTTTAAAGGTGTTGTGATCCAGATCAAAGGGCAAGGATTATCAAAGACCTTTACCATTCGTAAAATGTCTGGAACTGTAGGGGTAGAACGTATCTTCCCTATCAATCTTCCTGCATTGCAGAAAATTGAAGTCAACAAGCGCGGTAAAGTACGTAGAGCTCGTATTTACTACTTTAGAGAATTACGCGGTAAAAAAGCACGCATTAAAGAGCGTTAACATAAATACATTTTAAAGGTCGCAGTAGCGGCCTTTTTTATAGACTATTTTTAAACCAAGA
>CAJXME010000305.1 GCA_913056245.1 uncultured Alphaproteobacteria bacterium
AAGCAAGTAAAATTCCGCCGGAATGGCATGGCTGGTTGCATCATACCGAAGAATTGCCGCCGCCCGCCGAAGGTTATGCCCGCCGCGATTGGCAAAAAGATCATCTGCCCAATTTAACAGGAACGATTTACGCGCATCGCCCCGCCGGACACCTCTTGGCGGGTGGTCAACGGAAAAAAGCCACAGGCGATTATGAGGCGTGGAAGCCTGAATAACCCTCTGCCGTCCATCAAGGATAACACCGGCTGAAGATCAGGGAGGATTAAATGACTCGCAACACCATCGAAACCGTTATGGGCGCTGTTGTTCTGATCGTCGCTGGGGTGTTTTTATGGATGGCCCATGCGGTGACCAATATCCAATCCTCCGATGGGCTGATTTTGAAAGCCGAATTCGGCGCCATTGGCGGGCTTAATATTGGCGATGATGTTCGTATTTCCGGCATTAAAGTCGGTAAGGTGATCGACACGTCGCTCAACCCAGAAACCTATGGCGCGACGGTGATGCTGTCGGTGGATGAGCGCATCTCCCTGCCTGTCGATAGCGCGGCGCGCATCGCGGCGTCATCCTTGCTGGGCGGCAATCATGTGGATATTCTGCCCGGATTTGAAGAAGACTTCCTTCAATCGGGGGCGGTGATTTACGATACCCGCGATCCGGTGAATTTAACCGATCTTCTGGGCAAAGCGGTGTTTTCCGGTGGCGGCAGCAATTAATTTTCCTAGCCAAGCCTTGAGGTTCAAACGCCTCCTTCTCATGTCATGGATGTTTTGGGCATGGCCTGCCGCGGCCGATGAAGGCCAATGGCTGTTTGGCGGCGGCGCGCAATTGCAAGCGCTTGATAAAATCACCGCGCGCATTTCGACCCTTGATGTTGAGGTGGGTCAGCCTGATCAATATGGCTCGCTCCAGATCATCGTTCACGCTTGCACTTATAGGCCGCCGACCATGGCGCCTGAACACGCCGCGCTTATGGAAATTCGCAACATCAATCACCTTGGTGAGGTGCTTGAGCCGCCCATCTTTTCCGGTTGGATGTTCGCGTCTAGCCCAGCGCTCAACGCGCTAGAGCATCCGGTTTACGATGTTTCGGTTCTGGCCTGCAAAAAAGACTGAACCATCGCGCTGGCATCGTCATCCAGCGGCATCCGGGCATCACATTCCATGGCTTCGGCCAATTGATTGCGAAATTCCTCTCGGGGGATTTCAATAACGCCAAATTGTTCAAGATGGCTGTTGCTGAATTGCGTATCCAACAAGACAAAGCCGCCGGCCTTAAGGCGCGCCATCAAATGAACCAGCGCGATCTTGGATGCGTCTGTGGCGCGGCTGAACATCGATTCGCCGAAAAAAGCCCCGGCTAAGGCGACGCCATAAAGCCCTCCTACCAATTGACGGCTTTGCCCGTCGTCTTTCCAGACTTCAATTGAATGGGCAAAACCTAGTTTGTGAAGCGCCACATAGAGCTGCCTGATGGTGGGGTTGATCCAACTTTCGCTTCGGGTCGCGGTGATCTCACGGCAACCGTCAATTACCGCGTCGAAAGCCTGATTGATGGTGACCTGATAAGGTGCTTGCCGCACCCGCTTTTTAAGGCGGCGAGGGATATGCACCTGATCCAAAGGCAGGATGCCACGTTGTTGAGGGTCGACAAAAAAGACCCGCTCATCGTCATGGGCTTCAGCCATGGGAAAAACCCCAATGGCATAGGCTTTGATCAAGGTTTCAGGCGACATGACATACATGAGATGATGATGCCGATTTCTGACCAAGCGATCAAGAGGGCAGCCCTGCCGCCCCTCTTTTCGGTTCGTCTGACCGGAAGGCTTAAATTATTTGTCTTTGTTCAGGAAATCTTCTTCGAGCCAGCGGATGGTGTAATTGCCGCTGATGATATCCTTGTCATTGACCAAGCGGCGATGCAAATCCAGCGAGGTCGGCATCGGCTCAATGATGCATTCATCGAGCGCCCGCCGCAAGCGCGCCAAGCAATGCTCACGATCATCACCATAAACCACCAGTTTCGCCACAAGGCTGTCGTAATAAGGCGGGATCGCGTAGCCGGAATAAAGGAAACTATCTACCCGAACCCCAGGTCCCCCCGCGGCGTGAAAATTAGTCACCGTGCCGGGGGTTGGGAAAAAGGTTTCGGGATGTTCGGCGTTGATGCGGCATTCAATCGCGTGGCCTTTGAATTTGACCTGATCTTGGGTGACCGATAGCGGCTCACCTGACGCGATGCGGATTTGCTCGCAAACCAGATCAATGCCAGTGATTTCTTCGGTGATGGGATGCTCAACCTGAAGACGGGTATTCATCTCAATGAAGAAAAACTCACCGTTCTCATAAAGAAATTCCATGGTGCCAAGGCCAAGATAGCCCATTTTAGCGGCGGCCTCAGCGGCGGTGCTGCCAATCTGATGGCGTTGCTCATCTGATAGAATCGGCGATGGCGCTTCTTCGAGCAATTTCTGGTGGCGGCGTTGCACGGAACATTCGCGTTCGCCGAGATGGATCACATTGCCATGGCTATCAGCGACGATTTGGACTTCGATATGGCGAGGGTTGTC
>CAJXME010000306.1 GCA_913056245.1 uncultured Alphaproteobacteria bacterium
ATTGATCATTGGCAAAGGGTTGTGGCAATCCGCCAGCGCAATCGAAGGCTGGGTTTTGGTGTCTTGTGTGGTCGCGCCAGCCTTTGTTTTTGACAAAATGGATTTTGCCCCGCGCGGGTTTGAGCCAGGGTTTGGAATCTAATTTTTGATTGATCGCCATCATGATATGTTCACACAAAATATCGATTGACTTTGTTGAAAATGAGAACCATTCTCATTCGCATATTATGACCTTTTTCACTTCAGGAGAGTGAAATGCCAATCCTCAAGCGTTTGTTCATTGCGATGATCATGGCTTTTATGATGCCCATCTCTTCGGGTTTAGCCGCGGAACTCAATGTCTATTCCTACCGCGTGCCGCAATTGCTTCAGCCGTTTCTTGATGCTTATACCGCCGAAACTGGCACTCAATTTAACGTTGTCCATGCCCCGAAAGGCTTGGCGCAGCGCCTGCAATCGGAAGGCGCAGGCTCGCCAGCCGATGTGGTGCTGACGGTGGATATTTCACGAATCGCTGAATTGGAAAATATGGGGTTGTTGTCGCCGCTCAATTCTGACGTCATCAATCAGCGTGTGCCTGCGCATTTGCGCGATGATGGCGGCACTTGGACAGCGCTTTCCACCCGCGCCCGCGTGATTGTCGTGTCAAATACCCGCGTCCAAGAGGGCGAGATTACCCGCATCGAAGACTTGGCCAAGCCTGAATGGAAAGGCCGTATTTGCAGCCGTAAGGGCAGTCATGTTTACAACCGCGCCTTGCTGGCGTCGTTGGTTGTGCATCTCGGGGAAGAGGCCGCTGAGGATTGGGCCAAGGCTTATGTCGATAATCTGGCCAAGCGTCCCCAAGGCAATGATCGCGCGCAAGCAAAATCGATTTTCGCTGGCGAATGCGATGTGGCCTTGATGAACACCTATTATTACGGCGCGATGGCGAATAACACCAAAAACCCTGAACAACAAGATTGGGCCAAGGCGATCCGCATGGTGTTTTTCAATCAGGATGATCGCGGCCAGCATATCAATATCTCCGCGGGCGGCGTGGTGAAAACCTCCCCCCATCAAGACGAAGCCCGGGCTTTTCTGGAATGGATGACAGGGCCGACAGCGCAACGCATCTATGCCGAAGTCAACGCTGAATATCCGGTCAATGCCGATGTTGCCCCTGATCCAAGCGTCGCCGCTTGGGGGGCGTTTAAGGCCGATGACGTCAGCATTGAAGCCATTGGCCGCGCGTCCAGCACCGCGCAAATGATCATCGACCGCACGGGCTGGTGAGGGCGTTAATAAATAGACTTCCCAGAGCCGCGGATTTGTTCCATATCTAAAGCATCATCATTATTGATGGTGCTTTTTTGAGGGCATTCATGGCCAATCTATCGTCACAACAATCGGCCAAGCCTTGGGGGTCTGTGATTATGACCTCTCGGTTTTTGCCGTGGCTATGCCTTTTGTTTATGGGCATCACTTGGGGGCTGTCCTTCTCCTTGGGCAAGATCGCTGTGGAACAAGGGGTGAAGGCTTTTGGCGTCAGTTTCATCCAATCCTTTCTGTCGGGCGTCTTGCTGCTCTTGATCACCATTTGGCGCCGCAAAAGCCTTAAAGAATTGCTGGTCTATTGGCGGTTTGTTTTGGCGATTGCGCTTTTGGGCGCGGCGATCCCGGGGGTGTTGTTCTATACCGCCGCTCCATATGTTCAAGCGGGGATATTGGCGATCACGGTCGCCTTGATCCCCATGATGACCTATTCGGCGTCGATCCCCCTTAAAGTGGAAGCCTTTTCATGGCGGCGGTTTTCGGGGCTGATTTTTGGCATCGGGTCGATCTTGCTGATCGCCTTGCCGGAAAACAGCCTGCCCGACCGAAGCGCGGTGCCGTGGATTTTATTGGCGTGCATCTCGTCGGTTTGCTACGCGGCGGAAAACATTATCCTTGGGTTTCGATCGGCGGTGACAATTGGGCCGATCCGTCTTTCCATGGGGATGAATATGTTCGCGGCGATCTTATTGCTGCCTGCGGCCATCGTCACGGATAGTTTTTATTGGCCGCAATTTCCTTTCGGTCTTGCGGAATATACCTTGATCGGTTTGGCGCTGATTTCCGTCGTGGCCTATACGATGTTTGTTTTTTCCGTGGCGCGATTTGGCGCGGTTTTCGCCTCGCAAACAGGGTATATCGTGACCCTCGCCGGGGTGTTCTGGGGCATGCTGATCTTTGATGAAAATCATTCGATTTGGGTCTGGATGGCGCTGGCCGCGATGATTGTTGGCCTCGCCTTGGTTTCGCCGCGGAAAGATGATCCTGAAGAAATGATTTGAACCTGCTGGCAAATTGATTTTTGATAGTCCCCATGTCTCATGAACCGAAGCCCAGTGAATCGAAATCAAACGAACCCAATCATCGCCGATCGCGCCGCGGCCACCGTCAAGACAGACCGCTATTATCGCCCTCCACCAAAGGGGTTTTGGGAGGGCAGTATGCGCCGTTAAGCGATGCTGCGATCAGCCAAGTGGATCAAGCCGCTCGTGATGTGCTGATGACGATTGGATTTGCTGATGCGCCGCCGCAAGTGG
>CAJXME010000307.1 GCA_913056245.1 uncultured Alphaproteobacteria bacterium
GAGAGATACGATTGAAAGAAACTCGGCATATTGTTCATCCGTCATACCTTTTGATCTAGCCGCAGCAGTATGTGAATGAATGCAATAATCACAACTATTTGCTATCGAAACAGCCGCGTATATTAACTCCTTTTTTCTGCCAGCAAAACCTTGTTGCTCATTGGCTAGCGCCCCGCCTCCAATAGAAGCATGTTCAAATCTGGATCCGAGCCATAGAAATGCTGCTTGCAATAGCGTTTCTAGCCCCATGAAGACCCGTCAAGGGATCAGTAGCAAGCCAAACCGGTATCTTTTCAAGGATATCGCTCATCACACCAGCGCTACAAAAGCGTTCCTTAAATTGACTTTCTTGAAACAATGGAACCAAACGGGGAATAATACCCCCTGCGATCACAGCACCTCGCCAACAACCCATGGTTAAAATGTTATTGGCCATAACCGTTGCTAGCGCGTTAAACAGAACCAATACCGCCTGACGAGCCCTTAGATCATTATTCATGGCGGCAAAACCAATTTGAGCCGCTGTATCATTATCATGGCGTACACCATCACGATGGCATAAAAATTGATAAATTGCCTCAAGTCCAGGACCGCTGATGACATGCTCTGCGCTCACAAAACCGTGAATTTTCCGGAGGAAAGCCTCGATTTCCCTTTCCAGATCATCTCGAGGCGTGAAGTAAACATGCCCGCCTTCACCTTCAATCACCGCATGGTTTTGATGCGCAGGCATCAAAGCCGCAACGCCAAGCCCTGTTCCGGGACCAATCACTAATAATGGCGCATCGGGACGTGAGTTTCCTTGAAGGATAGGCTGATTTCCTGTGCTTTCGGGGTTAATTTGCGCCAAGGCTTGAGCGGCAAAATCATTGATCACCAGCAAGTCGTCACTAGGCAGATGGGTCAATAATTTTGACTTGCTGAATTGCCAATGATTATTGGTGACATCAACATGATCGCCCATCATTGGCCCCGCCACCGCGATGCAAGTTGCCGTGATCTTACTTATGACATTTGATGGCAGTGTATGGAAATAAGCGTTAATAGCGTCTTCGATACTTGGAAAATCTGCACAAGTCAGATTTTTAATCTCCGACAAAGGGGCTATTTCAGTTTCAGCATAGCCAAATCGAATATTTGTTCCGCCAACATCGATCACGATAAAGGACATATTATGACTCAACCGAAAAAAAGATTTAATTTAACCGCTCACCGGTATTAGCATCAAAATATGACACTTTGTCCATATTGAATGACAAGTCCATAGGCAAGCCAGCAATGGCAGAGGTTTCCGCTTGCAATCTGGCCGTTACCTCAACACCGCCAAGCGACATGAGAGCGTATGTATCCGCCCCGGCAGGTTCCAACACATCAATTAAACACGAGGCGACTTGATCATGATTGTGTTTCTGCAGTTTAGAATCCCCTATATCTTCAGGACGGATGCCAAGGACAATTTCTTCGGGCAAATTCGAGGCGTGTCGATCAGTTAAGATCAGGTCGTCCCGATCCTTATTTTCAATGATGAATTGTGTGCCTTTGCCGTTCTTCTTGACCTTTGCGGGTATCAAATTCATCGCCGGCGACCCCATAAAATCAGCCACAAAGAGATTGGCGGGGTGACTGTAAATTTCTGCTGGCGTGCCAATTTGCTGAATAACACCGCCTTTCATGACAACAATTTTTGTGGCTAAAGTCATGGCCTCAATCTGATCATGCGTTACATACACCATAGACGCGTTGAGTTTTTGGTGCAGTTTCTTGATTTCTGTCCGCATCTCAACGCGAAGTTTAGCATCAAGATTTGAAAGCGGTTCATCAAAAAGAAAAAGTTTGGGGTCCCGCACCAAAGCACGCCCCATGGCAACACGCTGCCTTTGGCCGCCAGAAAGTTGTGACGGGCGGCGATCAAGCAATGTATCGATCTGAAGCTGCCGCGCCACATAATCGAGTTTTTCCTGTTGAAGGGCTTTATCGACCCCTCTGACCTTCATGCCAAAGGTAATATTTTTTGCGACAGTCATGGTTGGATAAAGGGCATAAGACTGGAACACCATGGCAATATCCCGATCTTTTGGACTTACGTTCTGCATATCCCGACCATCAATGACAATCGATCCGCCAGAGATTGGCTCAAGCCCTGCAATGCAATTTAACAAGGTCGACTTGCCGCAACCCGAAGGGCCAACCAGAACCAAAAATTCACCGGCTTCAATGCTGACATTGATGTCTTTCAAAATATCAAGAGCACCAAATTTCTTACTTAAGCCTTTTAATTCAAGAATAGGAGCCATGGTTATCCTTTCACTGAACCTGCTGTTAAGCCGCGAATAAAATATTTCCCTGCCACTATATACACCAACAAAGTTGGTGAGGCCGCGATGATGGCCGCAGCCATGTCAACGTTATATTCTTTCACGCCTGTTGTTGAATTGACGATATTGTTGAGCGCAACCGTCACGGGCTGTGTGCCGGCTTCTGAAAACGACACGCCAAATAAGAAATCATTCCAAATTCGTCGCATCCA
>CAJXME010000308.1 GCA_913056245.1 uncultured Alphaproteobacteria bacterium
TGCAAGCCATGGCTGGGCCTTTGGTGAAGATCAAGGGCGTTACATTGTTGAAACTCATGACGCCGATGGTTTGATCAATGCCGCCAAAGCCGCTGGCATTGAGGGGCAAAAAATTGGCCGCAGTATTTCCGCTCGGGAATTGAAATCAGACGATGGAATGCTTATTTCTTTAGAAGAACTTCAAACAGCCTATGAAAACGGTCTGCCCGCGATCATGGCTCGACGATCATAAAGAGAGAATTGCCATGGCCATGGAAGCGCAAGAAATTGAACGCCTGATCAAAGAAGCGTTGCCCGGCGCGACTGTTACCATTACCGATTTGCGCGGCGATGGTGATCATTACGCTTGCCATGTGGTGGCCAAAGAATTTCGCGGCAAAACCCGCATCCAACAGCATCAAATTGTTTATGAAGCCCTTGGCGGGCGTATGGGCGGCGAATTGCACGCCCTCGCGCTCCAGACCACCCCAGCCGATGAGGACTAAGTGATGGACGACCAAACCAAAGATCAAATTTCAAACGAAATTGCCAGCCAAGACGTGGTGCTGTTTATGAAAGGCACGCCTGTCTTTCCGCAATGCGGGTTTTCGGCGGCTGTTGTTGGCGTCTTGTCCCATCTTGGGGTTAAGTTTCGCGGCGTCAACGTGCTTGAAGATGACGCGATCCGCGAAGGCATCAAAGAATTCACCAATTGGCCGACCATCCCTCAACTTTATGTAAAGGGTGAATTTGTTGGCGGCTGCGACATCATCCGGGAAATGTACGAAACCGGTGAATTGATCGAATTGCTCAACACCCGCGGGATTGATGTGAACCCTCAGCCGGTCAACGGTTAATCGGCTGACATTTCGTAAGTATTCCAATCGGTCTTAACGGCGATCTGGTCGTAGAGGCCGCGCGCGCGGTAATTGTTATCGCGCGTGATCCAACGCACCACGGGCCAGCCCTTGGATTTGGCCTCGGCTTTGAGGGCTGTCAACAACACCTCACCTGCCTTTAAGCCGCGCGCCGCAGGGTCGACAAAGAGATCATCCAGAAACCCGATTTCAGCCCCGCGCAACGGGCTGGGCATGGCGCGGAAATGCGCAAGGCCGATGAGTTGGCCTTGATGCTCCGCCACGATGCCTGTTACGGGATGCTGCTGATCCATCAGCCATGACCAAGTCTGGGCAACACCGCTTTCGGTCAAGGCCACCTGATAATGATCAGCATAACCGCGATAAAGAGGCAGCCAATTATCAAAATGATCGGGTTGAAGTTTTTTGATGGTGATGCTCGCCATGATCAATGCCCCAAATCGTGTGAAGAATAGATGAATTCAGTTTACTTGAAGGGCAAAAGGCTGGCAATGTCATGCCATGGAAATGTCTCCACGCACATGGTTATTGATGATGCTTCTCGGGTTGATCTGGGGCGGCACGTTCTTTTTATCGGAAATTTTATTGCTGGAGATGACGCCGTTTCAGATCGTCTTTCACCGCGTCAGCATCGCCGCTATCATCATGGTGATCTACATCACTTGGCGCGGCAAACGATTGCCTCGGGACAAGCGATCGTGGTTTGCCTTGGCTATTATGGGATTGCTTAATAACGCCATTCCCTTTTCGGCGATTGTTTTCGGCCAGCAATATATCACTGGCGGGCTGGCGGCTATTCTCAATTCAACCACGGCCTTTTTTGGCGTCATGTTGGCTGGTCTGTTTTTCAAAGATGAACGGCTTACCTTTCGGCGGCTGATTGGCGTCATCATGGGGATAATTGGCGTGGCGATCATTATAGGGATGGACGTGTTATCCCATCTTTCGCTGACCAGCATCGGGCAATTGCTGATCATCGTCTCGTCCATCAGTTACGCCTTTGCGGGCATCTGGGGGCGGTTGCAAGTCAAGAATCTCGGCGTTGAGGTCACAGCTACAGGGATGTTAATATCAAGCAGTGTTTGGATGCTTATTCTTGCGACCATGGTCGAGGGCTTCCCCCTTGAAGCCCTCTCGCTTCGTTCTACCGCCGCGATCTTGACCTTTTCGGTGGTCTGCACCGCCATTGCTTATCTCTTGTATTTTGCGATTTTATCGGCGGCGGGCGCGGCCAATCTCACGCTGGTGACGATCATCATTCCGCCTTTTGCGCTGATGCTTGATGCCTTTGCCCTTGGCGAATGGGTGACGGGTCAACAATTGCTGGGCTTTGCCATTATCGCGTCAGGCTTGTTGGTGATCAGCGGGAAATTGAAATTTAGGCGCTAACTCAAGCCATCTCCCAAACAAACCTTCCCCCAAACAAAAAGGGCAACCGAAGTTGCCCTTTTCCAATATTCATTCGTAAAATCGAAAGATTAACGTGAGTAATATTCGATGACGAGGTTTGGTTCCATTTGAACCGGATAAGGCACGTCAGCCAATTCAGGCACCGACGTCATGCTGCCGCGCATTTTGGCCTCATCAACGGTCAAGTATTCAGGAATATCACGCTCGGCGGAAGCCATGGCCTCCATGACCTGTGGGATATTGCGTGACTTTT
>CAJXME010000309.1 GCA_913056245.1 uncultured Alphaproteobacteria bacterium
CAGTTGGGCGGTGGACCCCCGGCGTTTCACCGATCATGTCGATCAGGCTTATACCCTAGCCAAAGCGATTGAAACCTATTCCCATGAATACGCCATGCATTTCCCCCATATCCAATGGCCAGCAGGGCGTGAGGCGAAAACCTCACCGATCTATGAGACCTTGAAGGCAAAAGGCGCGTCTTTTGGTTCATATGGCGGCTGGGAGCGCGCCGAATGGTTCCCGCTCAAGCCTGAAGACGATGTCATGGTCGATAGTTATGACCGGCAAATCTCCTTTGATGCCGTTGGCGCGGAATGCCGTCATGTGGCGGAACACGCGGGGCTTCTCGACCTCACCGGCTTCAGTCGCTTTGAAGTGAAAGGCGAGGGCGCGCGCGCTTGGATTGACGGGATGGTGACTGGCCGTGTGCCGAAAGCCGGACGCATTGGTCTTGTTTATTTTGCCTCTGAAAAGGGCAAGGTGCTGACCGAAATGACCGCCACGTGTTTTGCCGATGATCATTTCTGGTTGATCACCGGCGCGGGCGCGCTTTGGCATGATCGCGATTGGCTGATGGCGCATTTGCCTGAAGATGGCTCTTTGACGATCACTGATTTGACGCGCGATCGCGGCTCCTTATTGCTCACGGGGCCGAAATCACCCGCGATTATGGAAGACTTGACCGGCGCTAAGATGGACCAGGCGTCTTTCCCTTGGCTGACCCATCAACAAGTGACGATCGCAGGGATTGATGCCTTGGCGATCCGCGTGTCCTTCGCGGGTGAAGCGGGGTGGGAATTGCATGTTGCGATGGATGATCTCTTGACGGTGTGGAACGCGATTGAAACTGCTGGCCAATCCCATCAACTGGGTCTCTTTGGGATGCTGGCGCTTGATTCCATGCGTCTGGAAAAAGGCTATCGGTCATGGAAATCTGATCTGACCTCTGATTACACCATGTATGAAAGCGGTCTTGGCCGCTGGGTCTCCCCCAATAAGGATGACTTTATTGGCAAGGCCGCTCTGCAAGCCGAACAACAGCGCGGCGCGTCTAAGCGCTATGTGGTGATGACGCTGGACGATCCCGACGATGGAGCGTCTTTTGGCGAGGCGGTTTATTTGTCATCGATCAGAGATGGCAATGGCGATGACATCGGTTTGGTGGTGTCATCAGGTTATGGACATCGCGTGGGCAAATCGATTGCCTATGGTGTCGTCGAAGAAAATGCCCTTTCCGGTGATGTTACGGGTCTTCATGTTAATGTGCTGGGGCGCAAACGGATGGTGTCGATTGTTGAAGCGGAGGCCCTTTACGACGCCGGCAATGAAAAAGTGAGGGCATAACATGACGAAATTACCCCAACAGGCACAAGCGGTGATCATCGGCGGCGGCGTCGTCGGCTGTTCCGTCGCTTATCACCTAACCAAATTAGGCTGGACCGATGTGGTTTTGCTGGAACGCAAGCAATTGACCTGCGGCACCACTTGGCACGCGGCAGGCTTGATCGCGCAATTGCGCGCCACTCAAAACATGACAAGGCTGGCGAAATATTCGCAAGAATTATATTTCTCGCTTGAAGATGAAACGGGTGTCGCCACAGGCATTAAGCGCAATGGGTCGATCACCGTTGCCCTGACCGAAGAGCGGATGGAAGAATTGCGCCGCTCCGCCGCCATGGCGCGTGCCTTTGGTGTCGAAATTGATGAAATCCCCACCGATGAAATCGCCCGGCTTTACCCCGGCCTCAAGGTTGATGACGCGGTTGGCGGCGTCTGGTTGCCAAAAGATGGACAGGGTGATCCCGTCAACATCACCCAAGCGCTTGCCAAAGGCGCACGGATGCGCGGCGCCAATATCATCCAAGGCGTTAAAGTCACGGGCGTCACCGTTGAAAATGGCAAAGCCATGGGCGTTGAAACCGCAGAAGGCAATATCCGTGCTGATTTTGTGGTTAATTGCGGCGGCATGTGGGCTCGGGAAGTTGGCGCGATGGCTGGCGTTGCGGTGCCGCTCCATGCTTGCGAGCATTTCTATATCGTCACCGAAGGCATCGAAGGCTTGCAGAGCAATCTGCCGGTGTTGCGGGTGCCCGATGAATGCGCTTATTACAAAGAAGACGCGGGCAAAATTATGCTGGGGGCGTTTGAACCCAACTCAAAACCCTGGGGTATGAATGGCATCCCTGAGGATTTTGAATTTGATACCCTGCCTGAAGATTTTGACCATTTTGAACCCATTCTTGAGAAAGCCGTGATGCGGTTGCCTGTTCTCGGGCAGGCTGGCATCCAGACATTTTTCAATGGTCCGGAAAGTTTCACGCCTGATGACCGCTATATTCTCGGCGAGGCGCCAGAGCTGAGGAATTTCGCAAAGATGGAGCACTTGTACGAGGCTTGCGATGAAATCGTTGACACGCCCACCGTCATCATGAAGTTGGACGCCACGGTGAACATGTATCATCATTACTGCGACTTCTTCAACCTCTACGCGTCACTTATGATGAATTCGACCTTAGATCCGACATTAGCATTTACCAGAG
>CAJXME010000310.1 GCA_913056245.1 uncultured Alphaproteobacteria bacterium
AGTGTTCAGGGCGTTGGTGCAAAGGCGGCGATGGCGATTTTGTCTGTTCTCACGCCGGCCGAACTCGGCTCAGCCATCATGGCAAGCGACAAGGCTATGGTCAGCCGCGCCGATGGTGTTGGGCCAAAGCTGGCGCAACGCGTGGTGAATGAACTGGCGGAAAAAATTGGCCGCCTGCCCAGCCTTGCAACTGGATTTGGCGGCGGTGTTTCGGCTGGTGATGGCGCCGCGATTGTTGGCGCAGGAGGTGACGCGGCCCTTGGCGATGCGATGTCGGCATTGTTGAATTTGGGTTATGGTCGGCAGGAAGCGCATGGCGCCCTTTTGCGGGTGCGCCAGAAAATTGTCGATGCCAACGGCAAGGTTGATGTGTCGGCGCTGATTGCCGGTGCCTTGCAGGAAATGGGTAGCTAGATGTCCGGTGATGAAGAACGCCTGATCAGCGGTGATAATTTTGAGCGAGGCGACACCGCGCTTCGGCCAACGACGCTTGATGAATTTATCGGGCAGGGCAATGGCCGAGCCAATCTGGAGACCTTTATTCATGCGGCCAGAAACCGTGGTGACGCCATGGATCACACGTTGCTGCATGGTCCGCCGGGTCTGGGTAAAACAACCCTCGCGCAAATCATTTCAACAGAGCTTGGTGTCGGCTTTCGGGCCACCTCCGGCCCGGTGATTGCCCGCGCCGGTGATTTGGCCGCGCTTTTAACCAATCTTCAGCCGCGCGATGTTTTGTTCATTGATGAAATTCATCGCCTTAATCCTGCCGTAGAAGAAGTGTTATATCCGGCTATGGAAGATTTTCAATTGGACCTCATTATCGGCGAAGGGCCTTCGGCGCGATCGGTGCGGATCGATTTGCCGCCCTTCACCTTGGTTGGCGCGACCACGCGATCTGGATTGCTGACCACGCCGTTGCGGGATCGGTTTGGCATTCAGATGCGGATGCAATTTTATAGCCATGACGAATTGCAGGTAATCATGACGCGCCTTGCGTCTAAATTGGGCATGGTGCTGAGCGATGATGGTGCGCTTGAAGTGGCGCGGCGATCACGCGGCACGCCAAGGGTGGCGGGGCGGTTGCTGCGGCGGGTGCGCGATATCGCATCCGTGGCGGGGCATCAGGTGGTTGACGCGGCGGCAGCGGATCAAGCCTTGACCCAACTTGGGGTGGATGGCCAAGGGCTGGACGCCATGGATCGCCGGTATTTGACCGCTATGGCGGAACATTATGGCGGCGGCCCGGTTGGGGTCGATACGCTGGCCGCGGTTTTGGCGGAACAGCGTGATGTGCTTGAAGAAGTGATCGAGCCTTATTTGATGCAAACGGGATTGCTGATGCGCACCCCAAGGGGGCGGTGCTTATCGCGCGCGGGATGGGATTACATTGGCCTGACGCCACCCAAAGGCGCGCAATTGGATTTGTTGATGGACCCCGCCAATGGAGACGCCCATGACTAATCGGTCGCGGGAATTGGCGCGTCATCAAGAGGTTGTCGACGCCATTGGCAAGGGATGGTTTCAAGACGGCAGCCATTTCTATCCGCTTTTGGCGCAGTTTGAAGACACGGACGCTGGCGGGATTGTCTATCATGCCAATTACGTCAATTACGCTGAACGTGGCCGAACGGCGATGTTGCGCTGCCTTGGGGTGGAGATGAATGATCTGGTTGAGCGCGATGAGGCGATTGTCATCACCTCGATCAATGTTCAATTCAAAAAACCCAGTCTGATGGGCGATGCCCTTTTGGTCGAAACCACGCCTCAGCAACTTGGCGCGTCACGCTTGCAATTGCGGCAAGTGGTGATGGGGACGGCGGGTGATATTCGCGCCACGCTCGATGTAGAAGGCGCTTTTGTGTCTCAGAATAAACCTATTCGTGTTCCGGCCGATGTGCGGGAACGGCTCCATGAGCATATGCCATCCCGATCAACGGGACTTCAAGATCAACAATAAAGGAAATTTGTTATGGCGACTCCTTCCGAAAATGCTGAAAATGTTACCGAAACGGCGCTTGATGCCACCATTACGCTGACCAGCAATGATCTCAGCATTTGGGGGTTGTTCCTTGAAGCGGATTTGGTGGTCAAATTCGTTATGCTGATGCTGATCATGGCGTCGATTTGGTCTTGGGCAATTATCTTTGAAAAAATCCGCTCCATCCGCCGTGAGTTTCAACTTGCGGATGATCTCGAATATGAATTGAACGAAGTAGGGGCGATCGATCAACTCTACGATCAGCACGCCAAGGATAATGATGGCATCATGGCGAGCGTGGTGTCGGTGGCGATGTTTGAATGGCGGCGTGCGCTTGCGCGTGGGGCGCAGGATAAAGGCTTGCTGCTATCGCTCAACCAGCGGATTGAACGCTCGATGTCTGTCGAAGTGTCCAAGCAAATCAAGCAATTGGAAAAGGGCATGACCTTTTTGGCTTCTGTCGGTTCGGTCGCGCCTTTTGTGGGGTTGTTCGGAACGGTTTGGGGGATCATGAATTC
>CAJXME010000311.1 GCA_913056245.1 uncultured Alphaproteobacteria bacterium
CTTGAGCTGAGCAAATCGACTCAAAGTGAGACATAACAAAAATGTGAATTTGTGTGATTAACCTAAAAACCTAGGAGACGACCGCTATTCAAAGAACTCTAAGTTTAGAAGAGTTCACCATGCAAACTCTAAAGCGTTTAAGCAAAGCCTTTGCAGCACGCCGTAATTTAACCATGAGCATGCAGAAAATGTATGAGGAATCGAATCCCTGAGTGACTCGTTAACATGGGATTCATCTTCAATGAATGAAATGTCAGATCACAGATGAGATGCAATTCATGAAATAAATGGAATTCAGAATGCAACAGTTTCTTTCATAGAGCATTTCCCTTTATGTGAAAATCGCACGCGCGTTGACTTTGGTAGCAGCAGCAGCAACCGCTTCTTCTTGGTTTTCAACAAATGAAGCTGTTGAACCCATGCCTCACGCAGAACATCAAGCGACGAAGCGGAGCTTAAGGCTTCCGAACCAGGACATAACGCTCGCAGCATATAACGCAAAAATGTTGTGGCTGACGTGGTAGGGGGCCGAGACTGGCATAACGTAATCGACGTACTCGAACGAGGTGGCCGCTATGTCTCCTCAGGTGCCATTGCTGGGCCCATTGTCGAGCTAGATCTACGCACGTTTTATCTTCGCGATCTAACGCTGTTGGGCTCGACCGTAATCCCACCGGAAGTGACCGAGAACCTGATTCGATACATCGAGTCGAAAGCGATCCGACCTGTACTTGCAGCAAGCTACCCGCTTGAGCAGCTACGTGAGGCACAGACTGCCTTCATTGCCAAAGCACACACCGGGAACATTGTGGTCACGCCGTGAAGATAACGGGGATCAGCCTTTATAAAACGCCACTGCCTTACGTGGGTGGTAGTTACGGATGGGGTGCTGGTAACTCCATCACCACCGCTATCGCGTCTGTGGTTGTCATTGATACCGATGCCGGTTTGCAGGGCTGTGGTGAGTTCACGCCTTGCGGCGAAAATTACATGGTCGCTCATTCAGAAGGTGTTGAAGCGCTATTAAGACTCGTAGCGCCATCACTGCTGGGCGAAGACCCTCGGCAGGTGGGTCGCATCGAGGCCTTGCTCGACCATCTGGTGCAGGGGCACGGCTATGCAAAATCACCCATCGATATCGCCTGCTGGGACCTCCTTGGTCAATCTTGCCGGCAACCACTCTTGATGCTCATGGGTGGTAAGTTGACCGACGGCGCACCGATGTATCGCGTTGCGCCCCAGAAGGCCACCGACGAGACAGTGGCCGAGATGCAGCGCTATCGCGAACAGGGTTATCGCCAGTTTCAAATCAAAGTCGGGAGCGATTGGTCAGGCGATATTGAACGTATCCAAACGGGTGTGTCGCTGTTAAAGCCGGGCGAGAAGGCCATGGCCGACGCTAACAAGGGCTGGAGGGTGGACGAGGCGCTGCGCGTCGCCCGCGCCACGCGCAGCGCGTCATCGACGCGCCAGCCCTGATTGGCATCCGCCATCGCCGCAAGAAAATCATCACATGTCACCGCTTGGCCATCATGACGGGCAAAATACAAATCCATGCCGCGGCGAAACCCGTCCCGGCCCAAAAATCCAGCCAGCATACGGATCACTTCGGCGCCCTTTTCATATACGGTCGCCGTGTAAAAGTTATTGATTTCTTTGTAGGTTTCAGGGCGGATAGGATGTGCGGTGGGGCCGCGGTCTTCGGGGAATTGCGCCGCACGAAGAAGCGCCACGTCAGTTGCCCGCTGGACACCCGCATCATGCATATCTGCGGAAAAACACTGGTCGCGAAACACCGTAAGCCCCTCTTTCAGGGTCAGTTGAAACCAATCACGGCAGGTCACGCGGTTACCGGTCCAATTGTGGAAATATTCGTGCGCTACAATCGATTCAACCCGATGCAAATCTTCATCTGTCGCGGTTCTGGTATCAGCCAAGACAAATTTACTGTTGAAAATATTGAGGCCCTTATTTTCCATCGCCCCCATATTGAAATGGCTGACCGCAACGATCTGAAACAAATCAAGATCATATTCAAGGCCATATTCTTGTTCATCCCAACGCATTGACCGGATCAGCGAGTCCATGGCATGGGCTGTTAGATCGGCATTTCCCTTTTCCACATAGATTTTTAGATCAACTTTGCAGCCAGATGCTGTGACATAGGGCGATGTAACACAATCAAGATCACCCACAACCGCGGCAAATAAATAGCTGGGTTTTGGATGCGGGTCATGCCAGATGGCAAAATGCCGATCAGACCCGGCCATACCGCTTTCGATCAGATTGCCATTAGACAAAAGCTGTGGAAATTTTTGCGATGCCTCAATCCTGACGGTAAAGACACTCATCACGTCCGGGCGGTCTGGGAAAAACCCAATTCGGCGAAAGCCTTCCGGCTCGCATTGGGTGCAATACATGCCGCCAGACAGATACAATCCTTCAAGCGCGGTGTTATGCTGTGGATAGCATCGTGACTGCAGCTCGATCATTGCTTC